>NZ_MVOM01000074.1:0-10747 GCF_002018895.1 Acinetobacter sp. MF4640
AGCTGAATTTAACAAGGCGTTTATGAAGTCGATTGAATCCGCAATCAAAAAGGGCAAGATCGAATGAAGCAATTACCTATTTATCGAATTTTAAAGGCTGATGCCCAAGTATTTGGAATGTTGGGTGTGCGCATTTATGAAGATGTGGCACCGGAAAAGACACCACCACCTTATTTGGTTTGGTCTGACTTATCAGGTACTCCAAATACTTCCTTAGATAACATCACCAATGAAGATGATGTGATGTATCAGGTGATGGTCTATAGCCCGAACCAAAAGACAGCTTCAGATATTCGAATAGCTGTATGTAATGTGCTTCAAGAGCATAGCTTGATTGATCAGCGTATCGGTCACTATGAGTCAAATACAAAGCTTTTTGCTCGTGGTTTTTCAGGGAGTTGGTGGCTCGATCGCTAACACTTAATTTAATTTTTATTTAGCACCTAAAGAGGTGCTTTTTTATGCCAAAAAATTGAGGAGTAGCTACTCATGGCGCGTATTAAAGTTCAAAAATCACAGTTGTACTATGTGGATGGTGATGAGGTTATCGCTGTGCAATGTGCAAAAAACTTAACGCTCGGTAATGACACCGAAGAAGATATTGATGTGACATGCCTTGACGATGCAGATGATAACTTTGACCCAGGCAAAATGACACCAGGGGAAGGTACGCTCGGCACAGATTTTGATGATGAAAATGAATCGCACTTAAAGATTCTTGCGTTGTCCAAAACTGACCCACGTAAAAAAGTTATGTGGTATTTGGGTTCAAGCCACTCTGATGCGCCACCTACAATGACAGGTGGTGTTTTAGCTTTGCCACCTGATCGTGCATGGTGGGTGTTTGAGGGTTATTTAAAAGCACCTGAACGTACATTCGAAAAAGGGCAGTTTGTTGGTTATAACTACCCATTGAAACGCACCTCACGCATCAATGAAACAATGCGCACAATTCCTTAAGGGTAGGTTATGGCTAAGAAAAAATTAACACTTTCCACTTTGAAAAAAGCGGTTGGAGTAGGCGAATTTGTGGAAAAGACGATTTCGCTTGTAGGTGCAAATGGTGAGGCTTTTGAAGGGGAAATCTTAGTAAAACGCCTATCTCATGATGAGCTTAAAAGCGCAATTGATGCATGGAATTTAGATGATAAGTCTAAGGCAACAGTTGATCAGCATTCAAAAGCCACCCTGTTTGTATCTGTGTTCTCATCTCCTGAAGAAAAATTCTTCCCGTCAATTCAAGATACTGGCATGGTAAACTTAGAAACTATTAGTGCCATGATGAAGGCTGTAGATGAGGTGAATGACTTTTCGGGAAAGAAGTGGATCTCAAATCAGAAGAGTTCTGGTGCGAACTTGTCCTCAACGGAATCGGTGGAAGAACCGTTGAAACAGCAAAGCGCAAAATAAGTCCGAAAGAGTTCAAGATGTGGTGGGACTATCGTCAAAAATATGGCTCACTTTTTTTTGGGCGGAGAATTGAACAAGCCGTTGGATATCTACGTTCGGATGTAATTTCTGTAGCAATTCTAAAAGAGCAGGATCCATTTAATTATATGCCGCATGAACCCCTACCTGAAGAAGTCGAATACAGTGTTGATGAGATGTTTGAAAAGGGGCTGTCCGCAGTTAAGTAATCCTCCTTCGGGAGGTTTCTTTTTGTCCAAGTAATTAGTATCTTATGTTTACTTATAAGAGGGTAATCATGTGAAAAAATTATTGCTTGCGGGGGTTTTAGGGCTTGGGTTGGTTGGATGTAGCAGTGTGAGTGTAAAAACTGTACCTGTTGGCACAATTAAACAAGCACCTCAATTATGTATTGAGGACAATCCCAAAGTCACTGTTCCAGAATTCAATACTTATTTAAAAGATGCTTTTTCACGTCATGAAATCAATACCAAACTTTATGATAAGGGTACGGTCTCAGTTGAATGCAGGTATAAGCTAAACTACGTTGCATATAGATCATGGGATATTGCAATGTATTTATCTCAAATCAAATTAGATTTATTTGAAGGTGATAAGCAGATTGCAGAATTGAATTGGAAGCAAGGAAGTGGGGCAATAAATAAATGGCGCAGCACTGAAGGTAAGGTTTTTGATGCTGTAGATCAATTGCTAGGCGAGGCAAAAAACAAAGGTGAAGTCGTTAAATAAATAAGAGTAAATGCCAAAAGGAACCCTATTCTCAAGGGTTTCTTTTTGCCAGTAGAGTTAGTATCTTGTTCTAAATTATAAATTTGGGGCGGGTATGGCTATTAACCCTTGTAAAGAATGTGGTGGACCGGTAAGTGATAAAGCGGAAAGTTGTCCGTTGTGTGGGGCCAAGCAGCTCAAAAAAACATCACCATTTGTAATGTTATTAGCTATTTTACTGGCTGGGGGAGGGTTAATTGCACTACTAACCCCTAAGTCGGAAAATGTCGTACAGGAATCTAAGCCACTTACAGCAGATGACATTATGGCTGCCAAGCAGGTTAGCGCTTACATGACTATTAAAAGCAGTCTTAAAGATCCAGATAGTGCGACGATAAATTTTTATAAGGGTAAGCCTTGTGGACAAGTCAAAGCTAAAAATAGTTTTGGGGCCTTTACTGGTTTTAAGCGTATTGTGATTTTAAAAGATATCAATATTGAAGGGCAGGGAATGACAGGCACACAGTTTGAAAAAATGTGGAAAAAGCATTGTGATGATGTCCAATTTTAAGTTTTAGTTAATTTTAAAACCGCCAACTAGGCGGTTTTTTTTCGCCTTGAGGTTTATATGAGCACCAAACTGGGAACACTTACTCTAGATTTGGTTACTAAGATTGGTAACTTTGTAGGCCCGATAAAGGATAGTGAAAAACAGGTAAAAACTAGCTTTGCAAGTATGAAAAAGGATGTGCTTGCATATGGAGCTGTGGCGGTAACTGGGGCGACGGCTGCAGGTGCTGCAGTATTTGCTATGGCAAAAAACTATGCAGATGCAGCTCAAGAACTAAAAATATTTGCAGACATTTCTAATGCGACAACGCAAGAATTTCAGGCGATGTCTGCAGCAGCTCAATCGGTAGATATTAACCCAGATAAATTGGCAGACCAATTAAAAGACTTTAATGAAAAGCTCGGAGAGTTTATTACCATCGGTTCTGGTGGTGCCGTTGACTTCTTTGAACAAATCGCTATTCAAACGGAAGGTAGTGCTGAGGGTGCGCGAAAACTTGCACTTGAGATGCAGAACTTATCAGGCCCACAAGCATTGCAGCTTTATGTCGATAAGCTTGAGGAGGCAGGCGTTTCACAACAGCAAATGTCTTTCTATTTGGAATCCATGGCTTCAGATACCACTAACCTGATTCCATTACTGAAAAATGGCGGGGAAGGGTTTAAGTTCTGGGCAGATGCTGCGGAGCGTTATGGCTTAATCATGGATGAATCTGCAATTCAAAAAGCTGCAGAGCTTAAAGTACAACTTCGCCTTTTAGATATGCAAGTTCAAGGGGCTAAGAATCAGTTCATTCAAGGTTTGATGCCGGCACTTGTATCTATTGGTGATGCTATGTCTGATGCTACAACTGAGACAGATTTAATGTCTGATGCGGGTGAGACTTTAGGAGATGTTTTTAAGGGGGTGGCGGCAACAGGTATGGGTGTTTATGCAGTTATTAAGATGCTCTCTAATGCAATTGCAGGCCTTTCTTTCGATGCACTTAATGCTAAAAAAAATGTGGATTTAGCTGCAGAAGGTGGCACTTGGGCAGATAAATTACCCGGTCTAAGACTCGCAAAAACCTTAATCACTGGTGCAACAGTAACTAAAGCACCGAATAGTGGTATCGCTATGGCCGCAGCGGACAATGCTAAAGTTATGGATGATATAGGTACTTCAATCACAACTTTATTTACTAATACTGTGAATGAAGCCACAGCTGCCATGGCGAAAAACCAAAGTGGCCAAGCTGGTGTGATTAAAGGTTCAGATGAATGGATTAAAAAACAAAACCAAGCTGCTAATGCAACAAATGCTGCAACTGATGCCCTGAAAAAACAGCAGGAGCAGGCGCGTGCTTCTATTTCGTATGATTATCTAGATGATTTTGCCAAGTTTGCTGAAGACTATAAACGTCAAGTAAATGAAATTGAGGCTGCAAACTTTGGTCCTTCGCAGGCAAGTTATGTTGCTAAAGCTAAAGCCCGCTATGAATATGAAGAGGAGATGTATCTTCGTCAGATTACGGAGGAAATAAATACCTTTAAGTGGTCTGAAGCGGAAAAGCTCAAATATGCGTTTGAAACACAGCGCATTATGATAAGTGAATCAGGCAAATATAATAATGAACTTAAAGAGTTAAAGCTGAAAGCTTTAGATGAACAATATGCTATTGAAGAGTCTAGCCTACAACTCTCTCAGCAATGGCAATTACTAGAAGCACAATCATCTTATTTAAAAGAGGCTGATTATTTGAGAGCAAGATACGCTCTCGAGGTTAGTGAAATTGAAAAAGTACGAGATGCGAAAATTCGTGCCGGCCTTCTGCAATCACATGGCATAGCAAGCAGTGACGAGTTCTATAGTAAACGAGATCAAGCATGGGACAATTATCAGGATGTAAATGCCAGAACGACAGATACTGTCCAGTATCAGAATCTTGATAGTGAATACAGTGCTCAGCGAGATGCCTTTGATAAAGCGAAAGACTGGGAGTTAATTTCAGAGGAGGAGCATAAGCAAAGTCTTCTTGATCTTGATGAGCGATTTTTACAAGAGCGTGCAAAGCTCAACTTGTCATATGGTGAGGATATATTTGGATCATCAACCGAGATTATGAAAAATGCTTTCGGTGAGCAGTCGGGGCTATATAAAACCATGTTTGCAACGCAGAAGGCTTTTGCAATTGCTCAGTCGTTAATTTCTATTCAGCAGGGCTTGGCTAATGCAGCATCTAATCCTTGGCCAACCAATCTAGCAGCTATGGCATCTGTTGCTGCTGCTACAAGCTCAATCATTTCTAACATTTCTTCTGTTGCGGGTGTATTTCATGGTGGTACGGATTATGTTCCAAAGGAATCAAGCTACCTACTGGACAAAGGTGAGCGTGTTTTATCCCCAAGACAAAACAAGGATTTAACAAACTACTTAAAAAACTCATCTGGTTCTTCTAGTGGCGACATCATCATTAACAACAATGGTTCAAACAAAGTTGCTGCAACCAAAGGTAGCGATGGGAAAACTTACGTGACGATTGAAGAAGTTGAGCAATTTGTTTCGCAATCCATGACTAGACCTAATAGTCGAATTTCAAAAGCTGTTGGCCAAAATACTACAGCGAGTCGGAGACGATAATGACCTTAAATACAATGCAGCGTTGTGTTCTTCAAGCTGGGTACAGCGCCAACATTGGAAATGGTGTTATTGCTCAAGTGTTGGATGGCGGTGCACCCCGTTTTCGCAGGGCTCTAAAAGGGACTGTACATAGCGGAAATGTTTCGTGGGCTGTGAATGCAACTGGCTACCAGTATCTCATGGCTTTTTACCGGGTGTGGGCAAGAAATCCAAATCAACCCTTTCTGATTGACCTATGTATCGATAATGGAATTGTTGAACCTTATGAAGCCTTTTTCGATGGAGGCCCATCGCTCACAGCTAAAAATGGAAACTTATTTTCAGTCACTGCAACCCTGATCGTTAAACCACTTTCCACCAGTGATGACATGGATGACCTGTTGGTGGGCGTAGGAAATGAGGGTGGTAGTTTTGCGGATCTAATGCAACCACTTGAAGAACTCGTAAACGAAGATTTACCAAATGCAATAGGAGGTTTTGATGGGTGATTACACTTCATTCTTTTTAAACAACCATGGTGGAGCTGTCGTGTTGGAGTGTTTGGAAATTACTCATCCCTCATTCAATGAGCCAGCGCGGTTTATTAAAAATGATACTGATGGTGTCATAGCAGAAGGTCAAAGCTATGAATATCAACCTATGTCAATCAAGCGAAACAATGTTAGTAATGATCTTGAGCAGCAGCTTTCAATCACACTTGCTGATATGGAAGACCATTTTTTTAAACAAGTAATAAACACCATGGATTCAAATACGCGACCATCTGTTGTGTTTAAGTTGTTTAGTGATCAAGACCTAGAAATGCCCTTGATGACGATGCAAAAACTTGAAATCGCAAGCTTATCAAAAGACAGTGCGGGACTAGCGACTTTTGATGCTCAAGCGCCTGAGTTGAACAGCGTAAAAACTGGCCGAATTTATACATTGGAAGACTTTCCATTGCTGCGGGGGATTTAATGAACTTAGATCAATTTTTAGATCGAAACTGGACAGATAGCTATACCTGCAATGAATTTGCTTGCGAAGTGTGGCAGCACATTACTGGTGAGGATCTATCACAAAGACTGCAGAACTTTCTAAATGGAACGGGTTCTTTTATTCCAATTGATGTGCCCGAAAGCCCATGTATCGCTTTATTTAATCGAAAAAATGCTGACTTCCATGTCGGCATTTTTTTTGAGGGTAAATTATTACATTTAACCTCTAAGGGGGTGCATTACGTTCATTTAGAAATTGTGCAAGGTGGTTTTCAGCAGCCGAGATTTTACAAATGAAAAAAACCGTTATTATTTGCCCTGTGCCATACGATAAAAACACCTGGTATACAGAACATGTAGATGATGTTTGTGCCTACCTAAAACAGCAGTTTGGAGTCTTTCCTGAGTTTGCCAAGATCTACCATGGTACGGTGGCAGAAAGCCATGATGTAACGCCTAAATCAAAGGTGGACATTGAGCATTTACAGCAGTTAGAGGGGACATTCTATGTGGTGATTTATCCTGCATGGATTCAATACATCTACTATGCTGTTGTGGCAATCATGGCTGCATTTAGTGTCTATTCAATCCTGACAATGCCTAAGCCTCAAGCACAAACAGCAGGTTCAAGTAATAACGAATTACAAGGCCGTTCCAACAAAGCTCGGTTAAAGGGACGTATTCCAGATATATATGGGAAGTTACGCGCATATCCTGATTTAGCTGCCGTGACCTACAACTATTACAATCAAAATGGCGATGAAATCGAAGAGTGTTTGATGTGCCTTGGTCGTGGCCATTACCAAATTCATGATGTACGTGATGCTGATACTGCAGCAGAAGGCGTGGCAGGTATGTCTGTATCTATCTATGATCCAGATACCAGCATTATAGGAGAGGAAACCATTTATCGCACTGGAAGCACATTTACTGAATTGCCAATGCTGGTAAGTAAGTCTGCATCTATTAATGGTCAATCTTTGGTAGAGCCTAGTAATACCGTAATTTCTGAGGATACTCGCGTCTATTTCATGACAGGCGGAATCATTAAAGCAGAGGGTGACGCAATTAACTTTACCAACTTTTTTAAGGTGGGCGATGGTATTGAAATCACTGGTGCTGAATATGGTTTGGCTAATGAAACTTTTGGAGGGGTTTTTACAGCAAATAGCAATAACACCTTAAGCGTGACACTTGATCTTGATTTGGAAAATGTTGATTCGTTTAAGACTTTATCGCTTGTGGGGGCGTTGTTTAGCTATGAGGTCACCAGTGAAGATCCAGAAACAGGTGAGGAGATCATCACTACATATAACTCTGATTTGAGTGGAGAGTATGAAGTTGAAATTGCAAGTAAAGCTCAGACTGGGGCAAACTTTACATATGTATTTACCATTAGTAATCCGAAGCAGGTCAATTACAACTGGAATCATATTACAAGCAACTCATTTACAGCGACTGGAACCTTAAAGAATTCAGTCTTGGGTGTAACTTTAGACGACACTTATTCAATTAGCGCGATTCAAGCGAACCAAATCACCTTGGCAAATGTATCTATCATTAATTCTGATTGGGACAACCTTGATGCGCTCTATGGTGGTTCGACTCAAGGTTTATCAGTACCGGTTACATTGGATGTGGTTGAAAGTCGTTGGGTCGGTTGGTTTGAAGTTGATTTTGAAGAGATTGAGCAAATCACTTTGAACTTTAATTTTCCACAGGGAGCCTACTCTGTGGGTACCAATGGAAAGACGTATGAAGATGCGGGTATTTGTAATTTCGAATATCAAGCGATGCTCAATGGAAATCCTACTGGTGCAATTTATTCCAGTCGAATTGTGAAGTGGGCAAAAATTAAAAATTCATTCGGTTTTACTCATGTCGTTCAAACAGATCCAACTGTCTTCAGTGATGGTGTGCGGTTTCGTATGTCTAAAGAGTCTGTTCACATCCGTAGCAAAACTCAACGGGTGAATGAACTAAAAATTAAGGATGTATACGTAGGGCGACAACTGGATAAAACACTTTATCCTGGTGTGACTATGTTACGTACAAGACAGGTGGCAACCAGCGGTGCACTTTCTATGAAAGAGCGAAAGCTCAATTGCTTGGTCACGCGAAAATTGCCCGTGGATGGTGTGGGGGTTTTAACTGCAACGAGAGATGCTGGGCAAGTACTGATTAATATGGCACTTGATGCCTATATTGGTCGACGTACATTGAGCGAAGTTGATGTAGAGCAAATTAAGGCCGAAATTAATAAGGTGAAAACTTATTTTGGTTCAAGTGCACCTGCGGAATTTAGCTACACATTTGATGATGCTGAGCTCAGTTTTGAAGAGCAAGCGGGGATGGTGGCCAGTGCATGTTTTTCAGAATGCTACCGCTATGGCAATAAGTTGAGAATGCGCTTCGAGCAACCTCAAGAGACTTCAGTTTTGCTTTTTAATCATCGCAATAAAGTGCCTCAATCTGAGAAGCGAACTTATACCTTCGGCATCCAAAAGGATTATGACGGGATTAAGCTTGAATACACCGATCCAGATGATGACGAGCGCGTGAACTATTATCTGAGTTATAACTCCGCTACAGGTGAAGTTACAGAAGACGGTTCTGCAACCAATCCATTAGAGATTACGACCTCGGGTATTCGTAATGTTGCTGTAGCAAAAACTCGTGCATGGCGGGAGTGGAATAAGCTTCAATACCAACGTGTATCTGTTGATTTTGATGCATTGGATGAAAGCGAATTGCTTATGCGTAATGATCGGGTCTTGGTTGCTGATAATACGGTGATTTCAACCCAAGATGGGGAGGTGGTTGGTCAGAATGGTTTTACCTTAACTTTATCTCAGAATGTAGAGTTTAAAGATGGAGTCGACTATTACTGCTTCTTGCAACTCTCAGATGGATCGACTCAATCGATTTTGTGTCACCCTGGGGAAATGACCAATGAAATCATTCTGACCGAATCACCACGTTTGCCGCTGGTGATTGACCCGGATAGATATGTCAAAACCCTGTACACAGTTGTTGAATCTTCTGAGGCAGCTAAACAGGCTTTCATGCTGACCGAAATGTCACCGAATGATCAGATGACGAATAAGCTGACCTGCATCAATTATGATGCGCGTTACTATGCAAATGATCACAACTATATCTAATTTATATTAAACGCAAGGCCGCCTTAATCGGCGGTTTTTTATTGCTTGGAGAAAAGTAATGGCTGAAGTTATTACTAAAGAACAGCTTGAAAATGCAAGTGTTGATGCAAAAGATTTGGGTGAATGCGTCCATGGAAATGAGTCTGGAATTGTGACTCCACGCATAGGTGATCCCTATCCAACATTGCCAGCTGCGATTGCAAAGGTTGAGAATAAAGGTGGTTATATTACTACACCAACTTTAGCAGCATTAAATGCAATTGTTCCTGAATTTAATCATCAAGTTGCCAGAGTCGATGATACTGGAAATGAATATCGTTGGAACCCATCATCTACAAACCCTTCTAAATGGGAGCCGACTGGTAGGAACTTTTTAACTGAGTCGAAATCTTATACAGATAGCATTACTACAAATATCCTATCGGCTGCATTTAGTGAGTCTGGATACATATCAGCAACTGGAGCTTTTCTACCAGGTGCATCTTTTAAATCAACAGATTTTATTAAAGTTGTGCCGAGTCAAAGTTACCGTATTTATAGCCAAGTTGTAGGTTTGGCTAGGCATGCCTGGTATGATAAAAATCAAGTGTTCATCAGTGCATTTGGTGATGATCAAACAACCTTGACTGAGAAAACATATGTTGCGCCTGCCAATGCTGCTTATATGCGCGCATCAGCTTATCAGACTACTGCCTGGAATGTAGCTTACATCAAATCAAAAGCGTATTCGATTGATGTTATTGAGAAGATTATTCAGCAGCATATGCCGAATGTTGATTCCTCAAAAATTGATTACAACAGCAGTAATGTCAAAGCAACACTTGATACTGTAATCAGCAAGCAAAATGCAATTATTGCTAATCAAAATGGGATTGTTGGTCAGCTTGATTTGATGACTGACAAAGAAAGTCCGTATTTTGTAAACACTTCACAATTCGTTAAAGCTGTTTTAACCCCAACAAACTTTAATGCTGTAAATGTGACAGCTCGTGTATCTGATACACAAATGACTGTTTCGGATCCTACTGCATTTATTTACAGTGGTTCTTGTGTTGTATATGACCAAACAGCGAACAGTTATACAAGCCATAACGTAATTGGGATTAACGGTACAACAATTACAGTCATGCCTCCACTACCTGTAAATCCTACACAAGTGCAGACAATGCATGACAGTTTTCAAAGTCAGCATTTAACTTTGTTTGGGTATAAAGGATTGGCTGACCACATCGTAAATTGTGTTCAGAAGTATAGCTACAAGAAATCTGAAAACCTGATTT
>NZ_MVOM01000075.1:0-10719 GCF_002018895.1 Acinetobacter sp. MF4640
GTTTTTTCTCATCATCACCCATCCGCATGATGGTGACCGGTGTTTCATCTGCATGCAGCACCTGCTGTTGTAGTACCACCTCTTTTAAGGCATTGGCCAGAGGTTCCAGTTCTACACCGCAGCGACCAATCTGAGAAGCATTGCTTCGCAAGAGATAACGTGGATCTGGACAGATCAATGCCAGCCCGCTGATAGATCAGACGTTGACGGTACAGCGGCAAATGATCGGCATATTTCGATACCAGCACATGGCTGAGCAGTTCAGGTGAAGCAATGCCTTTATCAATCACATAGGCAGGCATCGCTTGCTGAGTCAGGGTGTCACACTGATCACAGACCCATTTGCCACGGACATGCTGTTCCTTGTAGAACTGTGCCGGTCTGAAATGCAGTTTTTCACTGATATCTTCGCCGATACGACGTAACTGGCAGCCACAACTGCATTGGGTTGATGCAGGTTCATGCTCAATACGGATGGTGTGTAGATGATCTGGCAGCAGTCGACGTTTAGGTTTGTTGACTGTGGCTTTCTGTGTCGCTGCATGGGTTTTATCTGCATTTAATCGTTCTAGTTCCAGATCAACAGCGGCAATATCTTCTTCGACCGCTTCATCCCAGAGATGGATTTGTTTTGCGGTGAGATGTTCGTTTTTACTGCCAAATTTGTGCTGTTTAAATAGTGCGAGCTCATGCTCGTATTTTTGCGTGAGAATGGAAAGATGTTGAACTTTGGCATCCAATTGCTGGTTTGATTTTTCTAATTCTTGATTTGATTGTGCCAAAGACTGATGCTGCATTGCCAACTGCCGGGTAAATTCCAGCAGTTGTTCATGGGTCAGTTGGCTTAAATCAGGCAGTGTATTCATGACCGCAGTATGCCTGAGGTCATGAGAAGAATGAAATAGAACGTTTGGAGAATAGCAGAATGGACCAAGCTAGTTTAGAGCATTGTGACCACTTGCTGTCGTCCAATGCGCTGCCAAGGCAAACCCTGGATCAGTGCCTGTAACTGTTCTGGACTGAGTGCCAGGGTTTCACTCTGATGAACTTTAGCCCAGTGAAATTTGCCCTGTTCCAACCGCCGAGCACACAGCCAGATCCCCAGTCCATCATGTACCAGCACTTTCATACGATGGCCACGTTTATTACAGAACAGGTAAGCACAATGCGGTTTAATGTAGCCAAAGGCTCTCACCACCTGAGCCATGGCCGTATCCATACCTGCACGCATGTCCATGGGCTGGGTAGACAACCAGATTTCATCGATACGGATCATGTTGTAAGTGCCTTGAGTAATTCTGCTAAAGCAGATATTTCTGATACTTGCCATTTCAAGCCAATTTCTGCTTTTGAGTGGGGTAAAGTAATTTGAACTTTTAACATGTCAGTAGGAGTATGATCTAATGGTGCAGAGCAAGATAAGGCAATAAATGCAGGTTTATTCGGTAGTGGTGAGCGATCACTCCTTGGCTTAGCATCAATTAAGCGAATCCATTTGGATACAAGATTTGTATTCAATCCATGTTGCAAAGCGACTGAAGCAATTGAAACGTCTGGTGCTTTACACGCCTGAATGATCTGCTGTTTAAATTCAGCACTATATGTTCTTCGTATTATCGTAAGAGATGCGATGGATGTCTGGTTATTTGTAGTCATAAATTTAAGTTCCCACTTGTTTTTAAGTGAGGACTAAATTAAGGCTTATAGGACGAATTCATAAGATGTGTTCAGCGGACGCTTACAATTAACACTTATAAAATCTGCTTTATAAATTAAAAATCCCTCTTTTTAAAAGAAGGATTTTTAGTAGATTGATGACGTTTATTCGACTTAACGCTCGGTTAAGGCATTGTTTTTCGCTTTTAAAATTGGTTTAAGTAAATAAGAAAGAATTGTTTTCTTACCTGTCATAATATCCAATTGAACCGTCATCCCTGGAATCACAGACAATCCTTTACCGAAAGTTGGTTTGTCTGTCACTGCACGGACGATATAAAACATATTGCCTTTTTCATCGGTAAATGTGTCTGGGCTAATATGTTTTACTTTCGCATTCATTCCGCCATAGATTGAAAAATCATAGGCCGTAAATTTAATCACCGCAGGCAAATCTGGTCGTACAAAAGCAATATCTTTCGGAGACACTTTTGCCTCAACGATCAATTGACCATCTAAAGGCACAATTTCCGCCACTTGGTCGCTTGGTTTCACAACCCCACCAATGGTATTAAAGAAAATTTTCTGCACGATACCATTGGTCGGTGAACGAATATCGGTGGTTTTCACTCGGTCTGCTACGCCTGAAATACTTTCTTTTAAACTCACCAACTGCGCTTGCGCTTCTGCTAATTCATTGCGCCATTGGTTTTTCAAACTGACCGCAGCTTCAGAGGTTCTTGATTGCGCTTCGCCGATTGAGGCTTGCGAACCACGTAAGTTTGCTGCTGCCTGCTTACGCTCACCATCGGCATTGGAGACATCACGCTCTAAACGCAAAATATCCATTTCCGACACCGCACCAGTCTTTAACAAAGGTCGTGTGGTATTGAGTTCACGCACTGCAAGTTGATAGGCTCTTTCAGCTTGTCCGAGTGCAGCTTGAGCACGTTGCGATTCCTGTTGACGAGTCGAAACCGTACCTTGATTGGTCATCGTTCTTTGGCTCAGTTCGCGCAAACTTTCCGCATAATACTGGCTTTCTTGCGCCATAATGATTGCGGCCGCATCAGGTGAAACACCGGCTGGCACGCTGCCAGAAGTATAACCTGAGCCACTGACCTGTGCGCTTAAACGTCTTGCTTTGGTTTGTAAGGCGAAAATCTTGGCATTGATTTCATTCAAATTAGAAGTAAAACGGGTTGGATCAATACGAATTAATAAATCGCCTTTTTTGACATGTTGCCCTTCTTGAACATAGACTTTTTCAACCACACCGCCATCGACCGATTGAATAACTTGCATCTGTTGAGAAGGAATCACTTTTCCTTCACCGCGGGTAATTTCATCGACTTTGGCAAAACCTGCCCAAAGTAACAGACCGACAAAAGTCACTGCAATAATATAAAGTGTCATTCGTGTTTTGAGTGGTTTTTGTGATTGCGTGACTTCCTTAACCTGACGTTGCCAATCATTTGCATCGGCAGGTTGATATTGTTTAAACAAACGCAAACGCCCGAAAAAAGGATTCATCACCTTTTCAGAGTTTTCGATACTTTTGCCTACGCCTTGAAATAATTTCTCGCGATTGGTTTTGTTTTGTTCTTCGCTCACGACGTTACTCCTGCAGCTTTTTCTTGTTGAGGAAACATCGCGTTCAAGACCGTTTCTTTATCGCCATTTGCAATGATCTTGCCATCTTCAAGAATGATAATTCGATCGACCAAAGCCAATAAAGCAGGTTTATGCGTGACCAAGATCAATGTGTGTTGGGCTGTCATGTATTGTTTTAAATGATGAATCACATGATTTTCCAATGGTGTGTCCATCGCACTGGTCGGCTCATCAAAAATCAAAATTTTCGCATTTTGAGCAATTGCACGTGCGACTGCGATTGCTTGACGTTGCCCGCCCGACAACTTGTGCCCTCGCTCACCCACTTGCAAAGACAAACCATCTTCATGTGCTTTTAGAATCTGCCCTAAACCCGAAATGACTAAACTTTGTTCCAAAACCGTTCGGCTGACATGTGGATTGCCCAACACAATATTCGACAACACCGTACCATTCAATAAGTCGATGTCTTGTGGAATATAACCAATTTGGTTGCGTAATTCCGCAGGATCAATCTGTGCAATATTGGTTTGATCAATAAATACCGTACCCTCTGTAGGTCGATAAAGTGACAATAATATTTTTTCAATCGAGCTTTTACCAGAACCGACTTTACCCAATATCGCCACTTTTTCACCTGCGCGAATCGATAGCGTAATATCTTCTACAGCGGAACGTGACTCATTCGGATAGCGCAAACTGACATTTTTAAATTCAATATTACCAATAAGATTGGTATGACTGACCCAACCTTTTAGATTTTCTCGCTCTTGTTCCGCTTCAACTGTTTTGTTCAATAAATTTAATGCACTTGACGCTTGATAATATTGAGTAAGTAAGCCTGCAACCTGTGCAATTGGGGCCAACGCACGAGTCGAAATCATATAACAGGCAATGAGTGCGCCTTGCGTGAGCTTGCCTTCAACAATCAAGTAAACCCCGATGATGATAATGACCACGCCAACGGTTTGTTGAACCCATGACGCAAAGTTTCCAACCGTTCCACCCAAAAAACGTAACTTTGCAGAATAATGCACGGTAAAACGGGTGGCTTTTTCCCACAAAGCTTGCATACGACCGTTAGCATTAAAACTCTTAATGGTTTCTTCATTGTTTAAAGTTTCAATTAACAAGGCTTGACGTTGTTGTGAAGCTTCTGCCATCGCATCAGATAATTTTTTCAAATTGACATGCACTGACAACGCGTGCAATAAAATGATAAATGCTGCAATGAGCAGCGGAATCACAAACACCCATGAAATGATACAAATGACCGCAAGGAACAATACAAAAAACGGCAGATCGACTAAGGAAACAACAGTCAATGAACTGGTAAATGAACGAATCGATTCATAGGATTGAATATTTGATGCCGTCATACCAACCGACATATTATTCTGCTCCATGCGACGACCAAGCACTTTTTCCATGATATAAGCAGATAGTTTATTGTCTGCACGCGTCGCAGCTAAATCGACAAAATAACTGCGTCCTAACTTTAAAACAAAATCGGCGGTAATAATAATCATGATGCCGAGTGCCAAAACCCATAACGTATCCAATGCATGATTTGGTACAACTCGGTCATAAACGTTCATCACAAAAAATGGCGAACATAAGGCAAAAATATTGACGAATAATGCGCCGAGCAAAATATCTTTATAAATTGAACGATGTTCACGAATTACACGCCAAAACCAGTGCTGCTGATTTTTTTCCATTTTCAATTTGTTATCGACAATAAATTGACGTTGCTGAAGATAAATCACTGAACCGACATACTGCGCTTGCAATTCTGCAATCGGTATTTGCTTCACTGTATCGGCTGATTCAGGAAAATAAACGGTTGCTAGTTGCTGCTCATGATCAATTCGATACAACACACAGGCAGTATTATTTTTTAACAATAAAATTGCAGGAAACACAAAGTGATTTAACTGTGCTAAACCTTGCTGCACTATATTACTAGTCAAACTGACACGATCTGCCGCACGTGCAACAAAGCTCGGAATTAGTAAACCATTGGGCAAAGGCAAGCCAGAAAGTAGCCCTTCTTGGGTAATACTTACCTCATAATCTTTAGCCACCCGAATCAGGCATAACGCTAAAGGGTCAAATATTTGTGTTGTCACTTATTCACCATGGGTCAAAATGCATTTTGATTTTTTGAACTAAAACTTGCTATTAATAGACCTCTCTCATAAGTTTTTAAACCCCACTTGCGGAATATATTCCTCATCCCCCTTTTTAAGGGGGAACTATAGGGGGTTATGAAAGAGGTCTAATTAATGTATTGCTTCCAACGAATCAATAACAAAAACTTCTCTTATATAAAATGTATATTTTACGAACAAAAATAGGGCACACGTTGCACCCTATTTTCAATTCATCAGGTCATTATTCTGCTGCTTGTGCTTGAACAGTTGCAGAACACATATTCGCTGCATTAATTTCACGCTGACTCACTTCTGATACAGCAGGTAAATTATCACGTTGAATACCGAGTGCAGGCAACAATTGACCAGTACTATACAATGTTTGGAATTGTGCAACTTTCAAGTCGTATTGCGTAGTGACATAAGCACGATTGGCTTGAAATGCTTCGTTTTCTGAGTCAAGAACGTCAAGTAATGTACGACGGCCAATATCAAACTGATCGTTATATGCTTTTACAACGGATGCAGATTCATCACGATGACGTTGCAACCATTGCAACTGATTAGTGTAATTATTGACATTATTGTAAGCTACAGTAGACGTTTGACGAATATCAACACATGCTTTATTTTTCAAATCATTAGATAATGAAACACGTGCATTGGCAGCATTCATGGCTGCTCTGTCTGCAAAACCATTAAATAGATTGTAGTTAAGTCTTAATTCAACTGCGCTATCTTGCCCGTATTTATCGTTATCGGGATTGCTACGCTCATCAAAACTATTACGGTTTTGATATAAACCTGTACGCGCCACAAACGAAAGTTTCGGGTACATATTGGCTTTAAATTCTTGAGCACTCGCACGCGCATATTGCATTTCACTTAACGCAGCTTTTAAGCTGTTGTTATTGTTGTACGCAGAGGTAATCAATTCTTGTGTGTTGTTTGGCAGTGCCACATTCACACTTACTGGCGCAAGATTACTACTTGGCTCCACCCCAACAATTCGTGCAAAACGTGCAGATACATCATTTAAGTTGGCCTGTTCAGTCATCAAGTTGGTTTGAGCCAGCGATAAACGACCTGTGATTTGTGACAAATCTGCTCTATTACCTACACCCTGATTGGTACGTTGTAATACTTGATTATAAACACGTTGATGATTTGCAAAATTTCCTTCTGCCAAACCAACCAGTTCGCGATAACGCTGTACATCTAAATATGCTTGAGTTGCTTCAAGTGCTTTTTGTTCAATACCTGCATTCAAATCGTAATAACGTTTTAGCGCAGCATAATCGCCTTGTTCAACTTTGCTTTTAATGCGAAAACCATCGAACAACACTTGCGTTAATGCAATTTCTGCCTGACCTTGATTGAACCAACCACGATCGCCATCGAATTCACGGTTACCTTTGCCGTACGCTGCATTCAAATCTAACGACGGTAAGTATCCAGCACGTGCTTGTTTTTGATTTGCTGTTGCTTCAAGGAAGCTAAACCATTGAGTTTGTACTTCTGGATTATTTTCAATGGCAGTTTTAGTGACAGATGTTAAGTCTGCTGCTGAAACATTCATCGCTGCAGTTGCTGCTACGAGCATTGCGATTTTAGTTAACGTTTGTTTTTTCACAGGTTTACCCTCGTTTTGAATCATGTTGTATTTGTCCAATGCTGTCATCTATATTTGAAAAAGCAAATAGAGGGTGAAATTGATTTCACCCTCTCTTGACGTTTATGTTGTTTGGAAGTTCGTTTTAGTGATCATGTCATTTAAGGCAGTGAATGTTTGGCCTTCTACCACAATGTTGACACTTATCGTGTCCGCGGCGTTATGAATATCGATTGTGCTGCCAGTTACGGTCACAAATTGGCTCAAAGTTCCCATATTGCCATCCCAGCCAAGTGCATCAAGCAGTGCTTTAGCGTCAACTTTGTCGCCTTGTGCAAGGCTAAAGTCTTTGATTATGTCTGTAGAGCCATCAGCGTCATTGGTACCGTTGGTTACGAGATTACCTGTCGTTGTATTCAGCGTTTTACCCCAAACAAAGGTATCAGCACCTGTACCACCAAACAGAATATCGTTTCCAGCACCGCCAATCAGAATATCTGCACCACCTTGACCATACAAAATGTCATTACCCATACCGCCATCTAGCACGTCATTTCCACCGCGTGTATCTGCTGTGGCATTGAAACGGCTGATGCCCGTTGTCGTATTCGATTCCGCTTTAATGTAGTTGTACAAATCAATATCTTGTACACCTAAACTAGCATTCACCAAGGTGTAATCGGATGGACTGAGACTTAAATACTCTTTTAATGCTGCCATACCTGAACCTGCGGCATCTGGCTGATTGGCTGCATCCAAATTACGGCCTGTCCAGTCTAACCAATCCGTATTGATGGTATCGCCAAACATGACATCATTTCCATTACCACCAAACAGTTTGTCATTTCCGACTGGGTTCAAAGTAGCCGATAATCCACCAGCCTCTAAAGCATATTGGAATTGATCTGCGGTTAAGACAATATCAGGTTGACCGCCAGTCGTTGTAATAGTGTCCGTTCCCGCACTTGTATTGCGTTGCAGATTATCAATTCTCACAACATAGTCACCTGTACCCGTACCAGAATTATCCTCCACCTCAAACTGCAAACGATATGTTCCCGCAAGCAAGATACCTGATTGCATAAAGAGCCCTGTAGAATTAGTTCCCGATGGAGCATGGTCATTCGATGCAGCATTTGAACCCACTTCAACAGTTTCCCAAACGCCACTATTTTGGCGTTGTAATTTCCAAGTGAAGGCATCACCAGCAACCCAATTACTACGACCATATTCGAAGGATACAAATGTGCTACTTCCTGTCACTGCAAAGCTTGGACCTTGATACACTGCAGCCACGCCATTACCTTGTGTGCTATCTGCAAGTATCAATTTATTTGTATTCAGCGTAGCAGCCGTAGCATCAGCACTTGCCACCCAAGCAGCTGGTGCATTATTACCCGTTGCATTGTCAAAGTTAGCGATAGGGTTGGGTGTAGGTGCTGACGAATCAGTGACATTTACACCCGATACATTCTGCGTTCCTACATCAATCGTAATATTGCCAATACTATCCGTATTATCAAACATTTGAAGCCAAGGTTTTTTAACTCCAATACCTAGCCCAATTGCTGCTACAGTACTTATTGAGCCTATCCCACCATTACCACTAGTTTGATTATAACCATGATCAAACGTACTCTTCGACTGACTTAGAATCGTATTAAATGCAGCGGCATTTTGAGCTTCAGATCCACTTCCTGCTTCAGTATTACCATTCATATAAAACGTCGGGTTACCATCGGTGATAAAGAAGGTTAAGTTTTTGTAGCCCGCAATCGCCGTACCATCGGCATTTGTTGATGCTCTATCAGTTGCATCGGTACCAGCAGTCGTATCATTTGCTCCCGTAGATAAACCTTTAAACCATCTTTCAGCTTCATTAAATGCAGCTTCGTAGTTCGTTCCACCGCCCTGAGTCAACGCATTGATTGTATTATTTAAAGCAGTCCAATCACCATTGACTACATCTGCAATACTAATGGTTAAGCTAGTTTGTGCTAAACCTGCAAACTTGATCAATGCAATATTGATATGGCCACCATCTGCTGTACCTGCTTTTGCGGCAAATGGCAATACGGTATTTTGAATATACTGCTTTAATCCATCTTTTAATAAATTCAAGCGTTCGTTAGCATTACCACTACCTTGATCTAGATCAAACCTCATACTACCTGACACGTCGAGAATGAAGGCCATGTTGTAGTTTGTACCAGGTTGGAGAACGGTTTTTACACCACCCCCATCTCCGACTAATACGTCATCACCATTACCACCGATTACGGTATTGTCACCATTATTCACTGGTGAACCTGGCGTACCCGGTGCTTGGATGACATTCACTGTAATATCTGCCACAGCAACATTACTTTGGTTACCATCGACGTCAGTCACCTGTACTTCGACATGACGAATCAAATCTTTGTTCGGTGTAGTCGCGTCTGCTGCAAAGGTAATATTTTTAATCGCAGTTTGATAGTCCGCAAGCGTTGCATTACCCGTCAAGGTAATGGTATTTCCATCATTTGACGCAACAGTAATCCCTGCTGGCAAAGAGCCTACTGCAAGGACATCACCTAATTCAAACCCAGCACCCGCTGTGCCCTGCAACTTAATCGTTGCCGTGGCAATATGTTGTCCAGCTGCATCCGCATCGGTGATCACAGTATCAACATCACCAATAGTTACTGGCGCACCACCATCAACAAAGTGTGTCTTATATCCTGTACCCGTAACACCAGAACTATTATTACCATCAAGATCAATCAGCGGACCTGCAATGGTTATCGTACTAGTCGTGTCAAGATGCTCATATTGACCACCCGTCGCTGTATTAATCGCATAGGTATGCGGCAACGCAGGATTCGGATTGGCAAAAGTCACCGAACCTGTGGTTTGACCCGCAAGAATGGTAATCGTAGGGCCACCATTGGTTAGAGTGATGACAAGATTCGTCGTCAACGGTGCATGATCTACTTGCGCAGTAAGCGTAATCTGACCTGTAACGTTACTGGTTGAGCCATCTAGTGTAATAGTGGTCGGGTTGATGGTGTCGTTCACGGTCACTGTCGCAGTATCCGTGGTCACTAGATTTTCAAATTCTGCGCCACCGGTATAGCTGCTGATGCTCACGCTGTAGCTTTCGCCATCTCGGTATACGTCGTCGCCTTGTACCGCAAATGGCGTCGATTGCACGATGTCACCCGGGGTGTAGCCCACGTTAAAGGTCACGGTTGAACCGTTGCTTAAGGTCAAGACCACAGGGCCTGCAGTCGGTGCATGATCCAGACTGGCACCGATCGTCGCGGTTCCTGTGCCTTCATCCACGCTCACGTTATTCAGGGTCACCGTGGTCGGGTTGATGGTGTCGTTCACGGTCACTGTCGCAGTATCCGTGGTCACTAGATTTTCAAATTCTGCGCCACCGGTATAGCTGCTGATGCTCACGCTGTAGCTTTCGCCATCTCGGTATACGTCGTCGCCTTGTACCGCAAATGGCGTCGATTGCACGATGTCACCCGGGGTGTAGCCCACGTTAAAGGTCACGGTTGAACCGTTGCTTAAGGTCAAGACCACAGGGCCTGCAGTCGGTGCATGATCCAGACTGGCACCGATCGTCGCGGTTCCTGTGCCTTCATCCACGCTCACGTTATTCAGGGTCACCGTGGTCGGGTTGATGGTGTC
>NZ_MVOM01000076.1:0-10494 GCF_002018895.1 Acinetobacter sp. MF4640
GCGATATTGAATAAACGTAAAAGTTACTATGAGATATTAGAACAAACTCAAAAAAATGATTCTGATATCACCGATTGGCTAGTTTGGTTTTTAGATACATTGAATGATAGCCTTGAAAAAACCTTAGTACAGATCAATCGGACATTATTTAAAAGCCAGTTTTGGCATAAATATTCAAATTTAGCCCTGAGTGAAGAACAGCGCAAAGTCCTCAATCGTTTATTAGACGGTGGGGAAAATGGCTTTGAACATGGTATTAGCGCGTCACAATATCAAAAAGTTGCTAAAACAAGTAAGGCGACAGCTACTCGTCATTTATCTGACTTACTTGAGAAAGGTTGTATCGTCAAATTGGAAGGTGGGGGACGTAATACACGCTATCAGATCAATACTCAGTTATAGAAATTTAAGACATAAAAAAGCCCGACAGGATGTCGGGCTTTTTTATGTCTTGAATCTGGATTTCGTGTAAGAGATTTTATGTTAAATCAGTTGGCTATAAATTTTCAAAAATATCCTTAGTTTAATATTTTAATAAGCAAGTAAAGGGTAAGATGGGATTGAAAATCTTAAATTTCTGCAGGAAATTTAAATTAAAAGAAACGGGAGTTAATAGTATGAGTCAAGACCCTAAAAAATGTCCTGTTACCCACCTGACTACTGAAGCTGGTGCCCCTGTGGTCGATAATCAGAACAGTATGACGGCAGGTGCGCGTGGACCTTTACTTGCCCAAGATTTATGGTTGAATGAAAAATTAGCAAACTTCGTCCGCGAAGTGATTCCAGAGCGTCGTATGCACGCTAAAGGTTCAGGTGCTTTTGGTACCTTTACCGTGACCAATGATATTACCCAATATACTCGCGCTAAAATTTTCTCTGAAGTTGGCAAGAAAACCGAAATGTTTGCGCGTTTCTCAACGGTGGCGGGTGAACGTGGCGCGGCCGATGCAGAACGTGATATTCGAGGTTTTGCCCTGAAATTCTATACTGAAGAAGGCAACTGGGATCTGGTCGGCAATAATACCCCGGTGTTTTTCCTGCGGGATGCCCGTAAGTTCCCTGACCTGAATAAAGCAGTCAAACGTGACCCGAAAACCAACAAGCGCAGTGCCACCAATAACTGGGATTTCTGGACATTATTGCCTGAAGCCTTGCATCAGGTGACCATTGTGATGTCGGATCGCGGTATTCCTACTGGCTACCGTCATATGCATGGTTTTGGCAGCCATACCTTCAGTTTTATCAATGCCCAAAATGAACGCTTCTGGGTGAAATTCCATATGCGTACCCAGCAAGGCATCCAGAACCTGACCGATGCTGAAGCAGCAGATTTGATTGCTAAAGATCGTGAAAGTAGTCAGACTGACTTATTTGATGCCATTGAGCGTGGTGAGTATCCAAAATGGAAAATGTACGTTCAGATCATGCCGGAACTGGAAGCTGAAACAGTTCCTTATCATCCATTTGACCTGACCAAAGTCTGGCCGAAAGGTGATTATCCACTGATTGAAGTCGGTGAATTCGAACTGAACCGCAATCCGGAAAATTATTTCCAGGATGTAGAACAGGCTGCCTTTGCACCAAGCAATCTGGTACCGGGAATTAGCTACTCACCGGATCGTATGTTACAGGCGCGTCTGGTGAACTATGCCGACGCAGCGCGTTATCGTGTTGGTGTAAATCATTCACAGGTTCCGGTCAATGCTGCACGCTGCCCTGTAAACTCTAATCGTCGTGATGGTCAGGGCCGCATGGATGGCAACTATGGTTCATTGCCACATTATGAACCGAACAGTTTTAACCAGTGGCAGGAACAACCTCAGTTTAAAGAACCAGCATTAAAGATTACCGGTGATGCTGATTTCTGGGACTTCCGCGAAGATGACAATGACTACTTCAGCCAGCCCCGTGCCCTGTTCAATTTGATGAATGATGAGCAGAAACAAGCATTGTTTAATAACACGGCCGCAGCGATGGGTGATGCGCTAGATTTCATCAAATACCGTCATATCCGCAACTGTTATGCTTGCGATCCAGCTTATGGGCAAGGCGTTGCTAATGCCTTAGGTATGACTGTAGCAGATGCTCAAGCGGCACGTGAAACAGATCCTGCTAAAGGTTTACCAAGTTTTCTTTAATGTGGAAATTTGATTTAGATAGTTAATAAAAAAGCCCGACATCCTGTCGGGCTTTTTCATATCGGGTTGCTAGTCTTACTGATCTCGTGCTGCCCATTCCTTGCGCTATTTTCTTATTCTTGTTTTCTAGAAACATCCAGTTCCCTTATGTATTCATCATAGGGCTAATGCTTTGGATTACTAATCCGCAAAAACATTAAATCTGTGTAAGTTTTAGCTTACAAAGTTGGCCTATTTTATCCCAAGAGTTGTCCGCAGAAATTGGGGATTATTTCTGAACTGTGACCCTTGAGAAATCAGGAAAAAATGCAAAAACGAATGTTTTTTGATCAACTTTATTGGCTAAAAGTTACAGTTTTGCTTAAAAAGAAACCGACTTGTTTCCAAGTCGGTTGAACGAGAACGTTCCAGAGGGTATGAATAACGATAAGATACTGATCTTAAAGTAATATTAAAAATACGTTTCGTATAAGCTCTATTATGTTAAATGGAGTCTTTATGAGAAATTACTAATCTATGTTTGTTTGAGATTGAAGTATATTTAAAAAAATTAAGTTGTTTTTTTAAATGCATAACTTCATCTTTTAGTTTTTTGATTTGTTGATCTCTTTCGTCCCGTATAGGGGAACTAATTTCACCAAATTTTTTAACTAACTGGCTATATTCAATCAAGTTATTGTAGTCAAGTTCGAAATCTCCGCTTTTTATATATTTAAGTATAGTCGAGCGAGGTTTTCTATACGCTATAGCAGCATCACTGATCGAAAATTTTTTTAAAAAGTGATGATGTTGACTTAGCATATTATTTCACTTAAGAAATTATTAATTTGGTATATATATGTTAATGAAATTAACATATATAAGATATAAATCTTCAATCATTGTTGGTTGATAATTGAACGTTTACTTTAAACATAACCTACTCTGATAATTTTTCTATTATTAAATCAATACGCTTTTAAGAATTTATATTATTAACATAATACACGTTATGCGAAGTCAAAAATGGGAGCCTTTAGCTCCCATTTTTACTATATTTTTTAATTAGCTAAGAGCTTCTCTAACAAAAGAAGGATCTTTGATAAACAGCTTAATTAAGGATTGTGCTGCTTTAGATGGTTTACGTACACCTTGTTCCCAACTTTCCAAAGTACGCACAGATACACCTAAAGTTTCGGCAAATTCACGTTGGCTTAACTCTGATTTTTGGCGAGCTAAAGCGACATCAGTCTGAGTAATGGTATAAGTTTTTACTGGAGCATTGGCAAGCATTTCATCTACTGCCATAAGTAATTCAGCACCAATATCTCGTTCAGCATCACGGCTTACAATATCATTTGAGCGATTCATTTAACTTCTCCACTAAAGCACGTAGTACTTTTTTATCGAGTTGATCAACAGCAGATTTCCCATAAATGGTAAGTAACCATATTTGTCCATTAGCTAGACGGTTGTAATAGATTACTCTGACTCCACCGCTTTTACCTGTCTTACCAGATCCCCAACGAACTTTACGTATTCCTCCTGAGTTAGGTTCTACATCACCAACTTCAGGATTGGAAGCAAGAAAAATTTTAAACTCGTTGTATTCTTTTTCTGTCCAATAGTCTGAATAAAACTTACTGAACAAAGATGTTTCGCATATTGTATACATCAAGCTTCCATACTATCTACTACTATGTAGTAATTTTATTGTACTACATAGTAGTACTTTATCAATGTTTTTTCTAAAATTTCGTATAACGCCCATTATGTTAAATGGAAGCAAACGACCTCCAAGAAAATCGGTATAGTATGAATAGTTATTGAGTAGATAAGAGAATTAAGTTAATGAAATACTCAAAAGAAAAAATAGTAAAAGCCCTATTACTTGCTCCTTTACCACTACTTTTTTTCACAGCATTGCTATTTATCATAATGAATCGTGAATATAGTCTATATTCAATTTTTGTGGTTTTTGCAGGGCATGGTCTTGTTTACTTGGCTTATAGTATTTTGACAGTACCTTTTAGCTTTATGGTCTCAATTCTTTTAAATCGTTATAGTATTCTTAATTTGCTAACTATCTGTATTAGCTCTTTAATTATTGCTATGCCATTTTTTGTTCTTTTTGGATGGAGCCATACAGGAGAAGTTTCGAAAGAATGGTGGAAGATGTATACCGACACTTGGACTATCTTTATGGCTCTAATTCCAGGCTTGTCTTATTGGTTATTTTTAACTGATTTTAAAGTTAAAGAATTATTAAAGAAAAAAATAATATATTTCAATATATTAGCTTTTGTTTTGACTTATTTGTCTTTGTTTCATCAGAAATATACATTGATAGACCGGATAGTTGTAGACAAGCTTGGAAAAGTTGAAGTTATAGGAGGAGGATTTCCATTACAGTTTTTAGTAGATGGTGAAATATCTCCAGGCGGTAGTATAGCGCTAGATCCTTTAAATATTATTATAGGAATAGATCAATTCATTTTTTTATATTTTATTCTTGATTATTTATTTTGGCTTATGTGTCTTTTAGTCGGTTATGCGTTTTTTCGAAAGATAAAAGTGAAATTATAATGTCTAAAATATTTATAAAATTAGGAATTTTACTTGTAGGTCTATGTCTACTTCTAATCATTAATTCATACAAACAGAAATTAAATCATGATAAAGAGATGGCAACACAGACAACAATACTTTTCTTTAATTCACTTGCTAAACATGATCTAGAATCAGCAATCAAATATGTTTGGCCAGATGCGCGATTACATGAAGATTTAAAAAGTTCTGAAAGGTTTCTCTCTTTCAAAGACTCAAAAATTTTAGAAGTAGTAAGGATTAATTATGATTCAGCGGAAAGTAGACCTGAGTATTATCAAGAATTTTATAAAATTATTTCAGTGATGGTAAAAGTTAAAGTCGTCCATATAGATGATGCTGGTAGTCCAGTAGGTGACTATATTTTATTTATTACTCTTGTGAAACAATCTCCTCAATCTGATTGGCTAATTACAGAATTTGGTAGTGGGCCTTAAGATAGTAATTATAGAGAAAAGCTAAAATTAACATAATACACCTTATACGAAATGCGTTATAATTATCCTTATAATTCAACGCTGTAGTTTCTAGTTGATAGCCCATCTTCCCCAAGGTGGGCTTTTTTTATGACTTTTCACGTTCCACGCCTATTATTTAAGCAATGTTTCACAACTTTGATTAGTACACCTAAACAAGCCTCTTAGCCATTCGGCAAGAAAAACCGGCTTAACCAACCTCTTTTCGGCTGCTCCAGTTCAACCTGCTCCGGTACTGGAATGCGCTTATTTTCCGTCTGCTCCGGAGTAGTCAATCCGTCCTGTTTAGCTTCTGCTGTGTCCGGTTCTGGAGCTGTTTTGGCCATGCTTGGTTGCAGCGGTTCTTGATCGGTAAACGTAGTCATATTGGCCGTGGGAGGCTTCATTTCAATGAGCGTTAGAAGCGTATCAATACGAGCATTCGCCTTGGATTCACGATCTTCGGCTTTTTCTAACTGTTTTTTTAGAAAGTCGATTTGGTTTTTCAGCTCTACCACTGTTTTATCAGTGTATTCAGGTGTATTTTGATTTTGTATTGAAGACGTATCAATACGTTTTGCCTGTTTTGCTCCGAAAGGCTCACCATAGACGCGAAGTAATTCTGAAAAATCTATAAAACCGTCATAGTCACGGCTTAATACACCGTTTTTTATATCTTTATAGATTGTCGCTCGGGATTTTTTATACAGAGTTGCAGCATCACTAACACTGTATTTTGTAGCTGTATTCATAGTGTATTGCTGTGTATTTTGAAAACGTATTGGAGAATACAATATGTGTATTCTCTAATACACTCAAGCTTTAAAGCCAAGGTTTTTTAGGTGAGGTAAAAACTGCTTTTGTTGTATTGGATCTCTTAGCATTTCTTTGATTTTTGCTGCTAGGCTCTCATAGCTTTCATTACCATTTGCTAAGTTCGAAAATTCAGGCAATCGTGAAAGCTGATTGCCAAACATATTGATTTGAGCATCTGTCATTTGGTGGAATGCTGTTTGGGATACCTTTGTTAATTCTTGTTGAGATGGCTTATCTTTCGATTTAATTCTAAATTGGATATCTGTGATAACTCGCCCTTTCTTGAATTGGTCATAGTCAACGGTAATATTAGTATGTTTATTAATTTCACTTATTGCTCTGTCTAAGACATTAGATTTAAAGTTCGACATAGTTGAATATTCAGTCGCATCCAGCCCTAATTTTGATCTAAGATCGTTAATACTATATTTCTCAGTTTTTGCTACATTCAACCATTTAATTAATAGCTCATATAGTCTGATGCTATATTTACTCTTAAAGTCAGACACTTGTTCTATATGGTATTTTGTGAATTGTTCGCTTAATCGGCTTATTAAGCTGATAACTTCGTTACTAAGGTATAAAACGATAAGGCCACTAGAATCTACATAGGTCACTTTGTTTACCCAATTTGCTGTAGTAAGAGCTTCTTGGCCCTTATATCTATCTAAATAACTAAACTCCCTTCTTTTTAGAGTTTTCGCTGCTTCTCTAAGCAAGCCATAGGCATTATTACTATCTACTTTAAATTGATGAACGTAGTCACTTACGAATACTTCTATTGGTGTATCAGATGTGAGATTAGAAGACTCTCTAGCTCCAACTATGGCCAAGAGCATAATACGTTGCTCTATGAGTGATAAGTTGAAAGAGGCATCGATAAGAGCATTATCCTTAACAACTAATTTATTGTTATTTGTCATGATATGAAGCTTATTAATTCATTTAACTAGGTTATATGTTATATATTTTAAATAGTCAATAATCTAGCTATTCAAATACCCCTTAAACCTATCTTTATCACCCCTTAAACCTATCTTTATCACCCCTTAAACCTATCTTTATCACCCCTTAAACCTATCTTTATCACCCCTTAAACTATTGCAAATAAAGGCTTACAGCATCTCTAAAAGCATTTAAAAACTTAAAAATAATTAAAAGCCTTGGGAATGAAAAATTGCCCTTGGTTTTCGCTACGCTCAAACTCTATTGAATCTCGCTTTCGCTCGATTCGTGGGGCAATTTTTTGGATCATTCTGTTGTGACTTTGAGAAAAAGCAAAGGCAAGAGCAAAAGCAACTCGGAATTCGCTTCGCTCATAAAGCTTTTTTACTCGCTACGCTCGATCTAGACTCAATTTTCTGCATGTGATTTACGCTTATTTAGGCTTCACAGCCTAAAAAGCTGTTTTTCAGAGAGTCTAGGTGCGAATTTTGGTGCTTCGCTCGTAGACACTCGCTCTATTCATCCCGATTAGAATAAAAATAGCCTCTATTTGGCGTTCACTTGCGTTTTTTGACCTGATTACTCATTTCAATAGTGAGATCTATGTCTTAAGTAAAAATGTGGCTGAAATCGCATTTGAGAGCGTTTCAACTTGGGTTTTATTTTTGATCTGTAGGCTAGAGTTTCCGCTTATAGATTTTTTCCCTTAGACACACAATAGTCAGGATCTCTTTTGGCCAAGCACTATCTTTACTGTCAGTTAAGTCAATTAAATGGATTGGGAGCCGGTACATACCGGCAATTTTTGGTTCACACACCACGCATCTAAAGATAAAGACTCCAAAGCCTTACCCTATAAGGGATACAGCGATTTTTCATCTGTCTGGAAAGCGTTTACGCTTTTATCATGTTTTTTATTGCATTTCATAGGCTTAGCTGTAAACACTTTTTGTTGCAGATAAATTGCAATATTTACTTACAAAACAATAGGATAGCTTGTAATCGGCTTTGTTTACATGTTTAGGTTAATTTCTCTTTTTATATTAAATATTTAACCTGTAATCATTAAAACTTAACATAGTGTTTACTTATATTTGATAGTTACTTTTTATAAATTAGGTGCTTAGATTGAAAACAAATGATAGGAGTTTTTCATGAACAGTACTCGAACCGTTGCCGTCAGATTAGACAATCAGGTTGCACAAGAATATGAGCGTTTGGCTCAGTTGAAGGGCGATAAATTAGGAACTTATCTGCGGGATCTTCTGACCAGTAATTTACAGATGGCCAGCATTGAGCGACAAGTCAGTCGGATTGAAACACTGGTAAATGATTTTGAAAAAGATATTAATCGATCATTGGATCAATTTACTCAAGCTAATTCTTTGAATGAAAGTTTATTAGGAGATTTGGGGGAAATATACATGTTTCAAATAGGCATTCTTATGAAGCTACAAACAGAGAAATATGAGATTCGAGGAATGCAGGCTAAAGGAAGAAGTCATGCCAAGGCTAACTATCTGAAAGGAAAAAATCATGAGTAATATTATTCAACTCTCTAAACCATGTGCTTTCTGTGATTCAAGGGAAAACGTACAGATTTTTTCAGGGCTGATGCTTTGTGGGAATTGTCAGGAAAATATCCGGATTACTAATCCTGGCATGTTTGAGGCCAATGATCAGATTGAACAAAAAGCCCAGGATTAACCTGGGCTGCGTATAAGAGATTTTATGTTAAATAAATAAGTAAAAGCCCCGAATCACGGGCTTTTTTGTAGAGTGTATTATCTTAATTTTAGAAAAATTTTAAATTTAAAATCCGAATAATTGGCCTATTTCTAATCTGCTGTAACCACGTTCTTTGAAAATCAAACAGCGTTGTCTAATTGTGAGCCTGAATACTTACCTAAGGAAATATCTGGGTAAGATAAGGGAGAGTGTGGAATTGTTAGCTTTTTAAACTGATTCTCTCAAATATTCGTCTTTTGTCTTATATCTAAATTTTTTACCTATCGGTAAAATAATTGTACTCATAACCTGCTAAGGATAGTGGGTAATAAGCGTTTAAGGACTAAGTATCAATTAGAGCCAAAATAGCTAATTTACATTGGAAAGTAAGTGATTAAGAGAAAACTAACAGCGCTTAATAAGCCTTATAGTTCCGAGAGAGACTATAAGGCTTTTTTATGAAATATAATTTTCTTTTATCAAAAAAATAAATATAACTATTAAAAAAACTTGATTATTTTTCTTTTTACTGTATATTTAACTCAACTAGAAAAAAAGTCTCGTTTCGGTAAATCTTCCTTAAGTATCGCAGTTTTAGTCATAATCCTTCGTTTTTAGATTTTAAGTTCCATTCTTTATTATTTTCCAAGTTATAATCGGTCAATATAATGACTAAAAATTATTAAAAATCAGTAGGATATATTATGTCAAACTCAAATGTTGTTAAAGGTACTGTTAAGTGGTTCAACGAAACTAAAGGTTTTGGTTTCATTCAACAAGAATCAGGTCCAGACGTTTTTGCTCATTTCAGCGAAATCGCAAGTTCAGGTTTCAAAACCTTAATGGAAGGCCAGCAAGTTGAATTCAGTGTAGCTCAAGGTCAAAAAGGACCGAATGCTGTAAATATTGTTGCTATCTAAGTAATAATAGACAGTAATAAAAAGCACTCATGAGTGCTTTTTTTATACTTCAAAATTTGTTTTAAAAATTAAAATTTTTCTAAAAAATAGGATGTAATTTGTTGAAATTAAGTAATTTAATTGCAAAATCTAAAAATGGTACTGAAATTATTGTTTCATTAATTCCTCTTCATAAAATGCAAAATACACGTCAAGGTTCAAAAAAAATCGAAGTAGGTAAAAGAGTCCTTCTTTCATCTGGAATCGAGGTTGATTTAAATTTGGATGGCCGTACATTTTACACTTCTTTAAATCAGCTATTTAAATTAAGTCATAAAGTTGCTTAGAGCCAACATCAACAAGTATTAAGAATTGGGGTAGATTTCTGCCACTATAATTTTATTAAGGGGATATATATGTTTAAACAGACTCTCAACGTAAAAGACCAGTTTGGGGTTAAACAAGCTATTCAAGCAACAGTAGATCATCATTTTGCCGATACGCAATCTCACTCAAATATAAGACATATCACCGTTGATGGAGAAGATATTCGACCTAGTTTTGAAATGTTTTTTCAAAGTACTGTAAGTGGAAAAATTTTTAAAATTTTATAGATAGTATTTTAAAACCAATACGATACGCATTGTAAGAAACGAGAGCTAATAGCTCTCAGGTCATCCCCCTAAAAATAATTGAGTTTAAAAGTAGAAAATACAAATATTCTCAAATGATCTCTATTTTTTGGAAAAACATATCAAGTTTGTTTATAAAAAAGCCGATATATTTCTGTTATTCACCAATTAAAATGTCCTATAAAAAATGAGCTGATTAATTATCATATTCGGCTCTTGTTATGAGCCGAATAAGTGCTATATTCAACTCATCTGAAATTTTAGATGAGCGATTGAAAATGCAGAAATGGATTTG
>NZ_MVOM01000077.1:0-10152 GCF_002018895.1 Acinetobacter sp. MF4640
AAGTGAAGGAGCTGTCTGCTGAAATGCTGAACTTAAATTCTGAGAAAAAGTCATAAAAAAATGAGCGTATCTGGATACGCTCATTTTTACCGCATTTCAGCTATTTTGTCTTAACTGATCAGCATTACTCATGATGAGGGCTTTTTTATGTGCAATCATTCGCTTTCAATCGAGTTTAATCGCATCGAGTAAGTCAAAAATAATCGTGGTGACATCTTGGCTTAAGTCACGGTTATTAAAAACTTCATAGGCAGTAATGGTGACATCGGTGTCACTCGGTAACAGTTTCTGTTCTTCTTCGATCAAGTCATTGATCGGTAAAAGCGTCTGTTTCACTTCCAGATGTAAAACATCCTTAAACTCTAAATTTTCATCTTCAAGTTCTAACAGCTGCTCGTTAAAATAGGGCAATAGAATAGAATGGAGATAAGGTTGAATCTCAACAATATCAAAGATTTCGATATCACGAGTTTCTTCAATCGTACTGATGTGGTCATTTACTTCGATTAAGATATGGTAGTAACTCACATTCGTCTCCAAAGCTTCTAGTGGATATTCAATTATTTACAATAACACGAACCCGAGTCAAGATGTGCTGTGATTGTATTTTATACACATATTAAAATTAGGGGATTTTTTTAGCAATTCATCATTTCAACGGGCATTAAACAATGCAATATCGGCACTTTGTAAACGAAAATGCTGCATATCTTGCTCTTCTAGCATTGGGTACATCAGGGCTTTCGGATCATTATGATGTTTCATTCCGAGGGCATGGCCAAATTCATGCGCTAAAGTCAGACGTAAGTCTTCTTTGGACTCAAACTCATAAATATGAATTTCACGCCCATTGAACAGTCCTTTATCAAATAGACGGGGTTGGAAGCGTTGGTTGAACTGGTCGATGGCCAGATTATGGCCTTGATCTAAGCGGTTCAGTTCATCTACCTTTTGATTGTAGGCATTCACTTGCAGGTTAAAGCTGGCAATTTGTTGGTCTAAAACGTGTTGCTGTTGACGCAGCTGCACCAAACTCTGTTGTACGGCCGCTTGCTGCGAAGCAGGGACTCCGCCGTGCTGGTTATACTGACGGATCATGGCATTATAGTTTTGGCTAAGTTCCTGTAGACTCTGTTTTTGCACATCTAAAGCCCCTGAGTGGCGTGCCAGATTTTGTTGCATGGCTTTGAGTTCAGTATTCTTCTGACTCAGCCCTTGTTCATTTTGTGTCAGTTTAGACAGTTGATCACGGCGCTGTACCGACTCATCTTGACGCTGGTCATAAATGAGTCGAATACTGAGCCGAGCATTGGGGTCATAGACAAAGTAGTCTTGGCCCAAACCCTGTTTCCAAATGTCCGTAGCTTGCTGGCTAATCTGCTTTAACTCATGTTCACTAAGAGCAAAACGTGGATCGACTTCCGCAATACGATAGCGAATACGCTGATCGAATGGATGAGTGAGCCGATCCAGCAGTGGATTGAGGCGCAGCTGAGGCTGTTGCATATTTTGATACAGAATCAACCCTAAAAAGCCCAGCAAAGCAAACAAAAGACTTTGACGCATATTTCTTTATATATCTTTATTTTTAGCTACTTTAGCGTAAAAAATACCTTTGCAACATAAAAAATGTGTCTTCTCTGTGGGCTTAAATTATTCCCAGTGCTGTCAGACTTTGTTTGACCAGTTGCTCACGCACGCTGGCTGAAATCCCTGTTTTCATATGCATATTCAAAGCAAAATACGCTTTTTCACCTGTTGAAGTTTCGACCCAGCCTGCCCACCAGCCCACTTGCGGTTCTAGGTCCATGCCCCAACCAGATTTGGCATAGAGTTTATAATTCGGTTTTTGTTCAATCAGCAGCATGTCTTGTACTGCATGTTGTACATCGGGTTTAAAAGCGAGTTTTGTATTGGCTAGTTTCTCCACAAAAAGGACTTCTTGAACAGGCGTAATTTGCAGTGGACCGACTAACCAAAAATTATCGACAACGGTGCCAATCTGTTGATTGCCATATCCAATGCGCTGCACTTCTTTTTGCATCAGGTCTAGGCCAATGCGCCGTGCAAGCTCCTGATAAACGGGAACGGCAGATGCTTGCATGGCTTGGCCTAAAGTCATGTCTTTTTCCCAAGCAGGGAAGCTGCGCTTTTGACCATCCCATTTAAATACTTCGGTGCTGGTTGCTTTACCATGTTCTAGTCCGATTAAGGCATTCAGCATTTTAAAGGTAGAGGCAGGTACATAGGGTGTCTGAGCACGGCTCAAGTCATTACCGTAGCTGTGTAAGCCATGTTTATCCTTAATGACAACCACCCCCGTGGTTTGGAGTTGATCGAAGGCTTGTTGGATCTGCTGCTGCGCGCTTTGCTGATGTTGGTTTTTAGCTGTTTCTACGGAGGGGGTTATTGTGGTACATGCGGAACCGAAGGTTGTAATTAGGGCGATGAGGCCCAATTGTAAATTTTTCATTGAAGGCTGAGATCTAAATTTTTTATCATCCTAATGTAAAAGTGGAATGTGAAACAACAATATTGAGGTAATAAAAAACCGCGCGAAAGCGCGGTTTTTTATTACAGAGACAAATTATTTTTTGTCATCTTTTACTTCAGTGAACTCAGCATCTACAACGCCATCGTCCGCTTTTTGTTGTTGACCAGCGTCACCACCGAATGCATTCGGGTCGAACCCTTCAGCACTGCCTTGACTTTGCGCAGCTTCATAAGCGCGTTGCGTGATCGGCATGATGATGTTTTGAAGTGCTTCAGTTTTCGCTTTGATGTCTTCTACATCATTTTCTTTAGTTGAAGTTTCAAGCTCAGCGACTGCAGTTTCAACAGCAGTTTTTTCATCGCTTGTTACTTGCTCGCCTAGATCTTTCACTGCTTTTTGAGCAGAAGATACTAATGCATCCGCTTCGTTACGTGCTTTCGCAAGTTCTTCGAACTTACGGTCTTCTTCAGCATTCGCTTCAGCATCTTTGATCATTGCTTCGATTTCAGCATCAGACAAACCTGAGTTTGCTTTAATCTGGATTGATTGCTCTTTGCCAGTGCTCTTATCTTTAGCCGATACTTTTAAGATACCGTCAGCGTTAATGTCGAACGATACTTCAATTTGTGGCACACCACGTGGAGCAGGTGGAATGTCGCCCAATTGGAAGTTACCCAACAATTTGTTTTGCTGTGCCATTTTACGTTCACCTTGGAACACAGAAATGTCTACAGCAGGTTGGTTGTCCGCAGCAGTTGAGAACACTTGAGATTTCTTCGCAGGAATCGTGGTGTTTTTCTCAATAATTGCTGTTAACACGCCGCCCATGGTTTCAATACCAAGTGTCAACGGAGTAACGTCAAGAAGAAGTACGTCAGTTTTGTCACCAGACAATACCGCACCTTGAATCGCAGCACCCATTGCTACCGCTTCGTCAGGGTTCACGTCTTTACGTGGTTCACGACCGAAGAACTCTTGTACTTTTTGTTGTACAAGAGGCATACGAGACTGACCACCCACCAAGATCACATCAGAAATCTCAGACGTTGAAAGACCTGCATCTTTAAGTGCAATACGGCAAGGTTCGATTGTACGTTCAACCAAATCAGCCACTAAACCTTCAAGTTTTGCACGCGTTACGTTGATCACTAAATGTTTAGGACCAGTCGCATCAGCCGTGATGTACGGAAGGTTAATTTCAGTTGCATTTGATGAAGAAAGCTCAATTTTTGCTTTCTCAGCGGCTTCTTTCAAACGTTGTAACGCAAGTGGATCATTTTTCAAGTTCACACTTTGTTCTTTCTTGAATTCTTCAACCAAGAATTCAATTAATGCGTTATCAAAGTCTTCACCACCAAGGAAGGTATCACCATTGGTTGATAACACTTCGATTTGTTGGTCGCCATCAAGGTCTGCGATTTCAATGATTGATACGTCAAAAGTACCACCACCTAAGTCGTAAACCGCGATTTTACGGTCGCCTTCTTTTTTGTCCATACCGAACGCAAGTGCAGCAGCCGTTGGTTCGTTGATGATACGTTTAACATCAAGACCTGCAATTTTACCTGCATCTTTAGTCGCTTGACGTTGTGCATCGTTAAAGTAAGCAGGAACCGTAATCACGGCTTCAGTAACCGTTTCACCTAAGTAATCTTCTGCTGTTTTCTTCATCTTTTTCAAGATTTCAGCAGAGATTTGTTGTGGTGCAAGTTTCTTGTCGTTTACTTCAACCCAAGCATCGCCATTGTCCGCTTGAATGATTTTGTAAGGGACAAGACCGATGTCCTTTTGAACTGCTTGGTCTTGGTACTTACGACCGATCAAACGTTTGATCGCGAATAATGTGTTTTTAGGATTGGTTACCGCTTGACGTTTAGCAGATTGACCCACCAAAATTTCGCCATCTTTGTACGCAATAATTGATGGAGTTGTACGAGTGCCTTCAGCGTTGTCGATAACTTTAACTTTGTCACCTTCAAGTACTGCTACGCAAGAGTTTGTAGTACCTAAATCAATACCAATGATTTTAGCCATTTGGATGCTTCCTCAAAATTATTTTTTGCAATGTTTTTGCTTGTTATTCGATATGAGAGCCGTTCAATTTTTTTCAAGTGATAATCAAGAAAAAATTTTACAAACTCTCGAATTTATAGAGTTTATGCGCCAACCATGACCATTGCTGGACGAAGCAAACGACCATTTAAGGTATAACCTTTTTGTAATACCGTTCCGATCTCGTTGGCTTTCGCATTTGGATCAATCCCGACTGCTTGATGCAAGTCCGCATTGAAACCATTTGCTGTATCAACTGCGACCACACCAAATTTTTCCAGTGCAGTCAGTAACGATTTCAACGTCAGTTCCACACCTTCAAACATTGGTGTTTTTTCCTCACCCGATGCGCTAAGGGCACGTTCTAAATTATCCACTGAGTCCAGTAACTCTTTTGCGAATTTTTCGAGAACGGTGTCTTTATGCTTCTCTGATTCACGTTGAATACGCTCTACACTTTTTTGTGCTTCGTATACAGCATTTGCAGTGCGGGCTTTTTCAAGTTTTAAACTTTCTTCCAGATTAGTGATCTGGGCTTGTAAATCTTCAACTGAAACTTCAGCTTGCTCCGTTTCAGCTTGAGTTTGTGCTGTTTGTTGATCAGCTTGCTCTTGCCCTAGATCTTGAGCTTGTTCGTTTTGCTCAGCCGCCATAGATTTACTCCGTTTAAATGGGTTCTTAAACATGTACAGTCCTTTTGGCTTCAGTGCTAACTGGGTTAATCCTGAACTGCCATGAGTGATAAAATTCATGATTAATACAAAGGTCGGGGCAACAGCCAAAAATTCAAGCGGCTTCAGTGATTAATTCATGTATTTTTGGTAAAAAATTGCTGAAATCAGGCTTTCTAGGTGCTTATTCTGTCCGAAGGTCCATTTCCAATTCTGCTTGAGTTTTTTTATGTTGAAAAAGGCTAATCGTTACATTGAATTATTTTAATTAAATTTATCTGTTTTACTAATTTTTCGCTTGACCACATAATGAGTTCATCAGCGGTGATCATACTTTGTGGAGAGAGCAAAGTATGGTGACTGCGACCTATTTGCATAGCTTGGGGAAACCCTCTTAATTTAGAGATTTAGGTTTTTGAATAGTACGTCTCCCAAAAGTACTCTATTCGGTGCAAAGGTATAATGCTGTCAGAGTGATTCGAGCTTTGCACTCAAAATTCGATTTTTAAGGCTGTGGTTTCTTTATTTTTGTATGCTTTCTCGAGCTTAATCCGCTTTGGGTTAAGCTTTTTTTGCTTAAACTTTAAAAATAACATTATTTAATCGTGTATCAGCATACAAGAGTTCTGCAATGCTGAAGAGTTGATGGGCCAAGCATAGATTTCCTTTTGTGCTGCTCACCGAAGAGAGAAACAATGAAGAATCAGCACATTAACTTGCATTGCTGTGGAGATGTAGTGCTAAGGCGGTATTTTCGCCCAATTAATAAAAAATTGCACAAGTTGTACTCGAGTCTGCAAAAACTACAACTCAGCACGTGTGTAAAAGTTTTCGGATTTGACAAAGATAGGCAGGGCAAAGTTTGGCTTTGCTATTTTTGTATGATGTAAAAGGAAATGAAAGAATGTTAAATAAGAAAACTGCATTATTGTCTCTAGCGCTTTTAGGTTCAGCATTTGCGATTGTGGGTTGTAGCTCAAATGAAACCAGTACAGCGCCTGAGTCCGCTCAAGTGACCACTGCACCAGATGCAACAGCAACCGTTGAGGGAAGTGCTGGAGTCGAGGTTCAAGCGGATCCTTCGGCTCAAATTGAGCCCATCCAATCTACACCTACGACAACACAACAATAAAGCTTAAAAGAGAACTTCTCTTACACTCGCTTTGTTAAAGACCTTCACAGGATGCCGTGAAGGTCTTTTTTTAGGGAGTAAATAATTAGAAGCTGTTCAGCCGTGTTATTTCGTCAGTCTGATGTGCGATGACGATTTTATCGTTATTGACGTGAGTTATCCCAATCTTTGTTTTGATGGCGGCGTTGATCATCGGGACGTTGCTTACGATCGTTATTGGATTGTTTACGCCGATCTTCAGTTCGTTGACGCTCTTGCTCACGACGTTTTCGTTCGGCATTTTGTCGTTGCTGACGCTCAGCATCATAACGTTTACGTTCTTGGTTTAATCGCTCTTGATCACGCTTTTTCTGTTGCCAGTCGTGATGACGTTGATTGGCGATCCGTTTGCGCTCAGCTTCAATACGTTGCCGTTCTTGTTCACGCTTTTGGCGTTCCCACTCAGCATGTCTTTGGCGGTTTCGGTCTGCCTCGCGACGTTCACGCTCGATGCGGTTTTGTCGTTGTTGGTATTCCCAACGTTGGCGGTCTCGTTCACGTTCATAGCGATCATGCTGGTCGTAGCGTCGATCATCATAATCATAGCGGTGGTCGTAGCGTCCGTCATAATAGCCATCCTCAGGAAAAGCCACACAACCAACAAACAAGGTGCTGATGAGTGAGAGGAATATTATTTTTTTAGTCATGGCAGGTCTCCTTCATAAAAACGGAGTAGCAAAACACTCCTAAATCGGCATAAAAATTGTCAATGACAAGCTCTTAAAAGAAGATTAGCGTATAGGACGTATTGCTATGTATCTTGATGTGAAGACTTATATAAGAGAATGGTCACGTAAGTGCTGATCATGTAGAGAATATGAAGAACGATAAAAGGATATTATTGACATGGGCGTGTTGAATCAAACTTTACAACAATGGATGGAACAAGGCCAAGGCAGTGCGGCACGAGTGATTGATCGCTTACCGACAGTAGCACAAGAAGGCTTGGTGAAAGCGCTGGGTTATCCTCACCAGTTTGAGCAATTAGATCCCTTTATTAAATGCTTAATGGCAGCTCAATATAAGCAAGGCAAATCGGGCTTTATTTTTGAAGACTATCATCGTTCGCGTAAATTGTTTGATCATCAAATTCAAATGTTGACCGCGAAACCCAGTGCAGTAAAACAAGTGGAAGATTTACGTTTACCTTTACAAAGTGGAACTGTGTTTGCACGGCATTATCATCCTGCACCGAATAAGAAACTTCCGATGCTGGTGTTTTATCATGGCGGCGGCTTTGTGGTTGGCAGTCTCGACAGTCATGATGAAGTCTGTCGCTTACTGGCGATCCATGCCAAAGTACAGGTGCTCAGTATTGATTATCCTTTGGCACCAGAAGTTGGCCCGCATTTATTGATTCAATCCTGTGAAGATGCTTTGGCTTGGGTGTATCAAAACCGTCGTCAGTTCAAAATTTTGAAAAACCGAATTGCGGTGGCAGGCGATAGTGCAGGTGGTAATATCAGTGCCGTAGTGGCGCAGCGAACTGCTGCAAAAGCTTATGCGCCAAGTGCACAACTGTTAATTTATCCTGTAGTCGATTTCAAAAGTCGCCATCCATCGTTCTTTGCTTATAAAGATGGACTGACCTTAACTGGGCAAGATGTTGATAGGGTGACATCGTTGTATGCTGAACAACATCAGGTAGCTCTGGATGATCCTATTGTTTCGCCAACTTATGGCGTATTAAAAAGTGTCGCACCCGCTTTTGTCATCACCGCAGGTCATGATTTATTGCATGATGAAGGTGAAATTTATGCCATTAAATTAAAGCAGCAGGGCAATAAGGTTTATTATCAGAATTATCTAGATCAACCTCATGGGTTTGTGAACTTCACCATCATTTCTCGTCGAGCAAAAAAAATCACCATAGAAATGGCAAAGAACTTTAGAAAATTTTGGGATAAGAATGCCAAATAAAAATGCATGAATTTTAAAAAATGTTTCACGTGGAACATTTTTTTTATTTAGAGCGGACTTTGGCTTCTGGAAAAACAAGCTGAAAGCTTGGGACATAAAAACTTTGTAGAGCCTTGGCCTGTCCAAAGTCTGGAAAGAGGGTGGTATGGTTTTCCCATTCAAATTTTTTCAGTTTCACTAGCTTTGCGCGAAACTGTGGAGAAAACTCATAACGTTGACCTTGCCACGCTTGCTGTATTTTGAGCATGGAACGTGGAATGTGATGACTATTAATATAAAACGGACGTGCTTTTTTACATTGGGTGAGTGTTAAACACAAGGTTTGGTTTTGAGTCTTAAGCTGGCATTGTGTAGTTTCATTCTGCATCTGCCAATCAAACTGAGCGAACTCTTTCGGAATTCCCCAAAGTTGTTGACCATGTTCAACTGAAATCTGTGTAGACACATAAATTTTAGGAATTGAACTTAAACGCCGTTTGCTCAGTAAAGGGTGGTCGAGCAAAAGTAGTTCATCATAAGGTCCAACAGGGGATTGATGATAACGAACCAACATGACTTGAACCACACGACCAATTGGGGACGGGGCGATACGAAACGCTTTATATTGTCGGATAAATTGCGGACTGATCCAATAATTCAAAATAAAGGCTTCACCTTGTAAATGCCAAGGTGGAAATTGACTCAATTGAGACAGGGCTAAAGCTTCATTCATCGTTATTCTCGTTTTCTTAGAAGAAGTAGTGTTTTATTTATACTGAACGATTAATATACCGAAATCTAATAACATCTGAATGCTGTGAGTAACGAAATGTTAAAGAAGAGTTTAGTTGCAGTGGCGGCTACATGTATGAGTATGGCGGTCATGGCAAATAACACGATTGTTGAAATGAAAACATCAATGGGCAACATCGAAATTGAACTGTTTAATGATAAAGCACCAATCTCAGCAAAAAACTTTGAAGACTATACGAAAGCTAAGTTTTATAACGGCACGATCTTTCATCGCGTCATTCCGGGTTTTATGGTGCAAGGTGGGGGCATGACTGCTGACCTGATAGAAAAACCAACACGACCAGCCATTCAAAATGAATCAAGTAATGGTCTATCGAATAAACGTGGCACTTTGGCGATGGCACGAACCAACCTACCGCATTCTGCAACCAGTCAGTTCTTTATTAATGTGGTGGATAATAACTTTCTAGATAGAAGTACCAATAACGCAGGTTATGCGGTTTTTGGTCAGGTCACTAAAGGTATGGATGTGGTGGATAAGATTACTAAAGTACCGACAGGACGTGCAGGGCCACATCAAGATATACCAAAACAACCTATTAAAATTCTCAGTGTGAATATTAAAGCAGCAGCAGTGCAAAAGTAATGAAAAAAGAGAGCAGAAATATTAAATCTATATTTCTGCTTTAAAATTATTGGGTTAAGTGCGTGGTTGTATATTTTTGAACCTTTTTAGTGCGTAAAAATACAACACCCGATAAAACAACCAGTTAAAAGCACTTGCAAAGATTTCGTAATGGTCTAGAATGCACCCCATACCGACGAGATAGACGGAAACGAACGAAGCACGAAGTGCTGAGTTGTTAAGTATATTGAGTCCAGCTTCTAGCACTGACGAGGTGTTAGAAAGATCATTAAGAGATTATGAAGAACAACTTGTGTGGATTTTTACTGATTGATCGATCGAAAATATTTCATTGATTGAATGGTAAAAATTACTCGAAGTTTATTTGAGAAATATTTGTCAGAAAATTGATGAGCCAAGATTTGTAGCCATAAGCTACTAATGATTTTTAACTGAAGAGTTTGATCATGGCTCAGATTGAACGCTG
>NZ_MVOM01000078.1:0-9934 GCF_002018895.1 Acinetobacter sp. MF4640
ATTTGCACCTGAATAATTTGCATTCCACTGCTTACGAAGTTCCGCAGCCTTCTCATTAGTGATAGATCCTGGTGTAGTCAAAACACCTGAAGGACGACTGTTATTACGAAAAAGGTTACGAGAGTTTTTCTGAATCTCAATACCCTGTCCCGCAGCCAATGAGCACGCCATAATTGGAGTTAGCCCCACAAGTGGATGATAAAAACAGTTAATACGGTCATGAATGATTTCGGATGCTGGTATTACTACCGAATCAGTCTGTGTAAGTCTGTCATTGCCCAATTGGTAAAAGACATTTCCGTTGTCATCAATCAGTGGTTTACAAAGATCGGGATTGAGCACAACCAGCTCCGTCACTTCACCAAAAATATCTCTGCGCTTCAGCACATAAGTATTGCCACGTAACAACAATGACGTTGTCCAGTGTTCACTAAATTGCTGCCAAATTTGAAAACGGTTAGGCTTTTTTAAAACGCGAAATTTGCTTGGTATATCTGCATTGACCAAAACGCCTTTTTCATGGCGCTTCAATTGAATCGGCATCTTACCAATATCTTGTGAAATTAATGAGACACAAGAAAAAACAGCATGATGTGCAGTAACATCTTCACGGGTTAATTCATCATTTTTTTGCCATGCACCCGAATAAGGCTCATGGATAAACATCGAGTGCCATCCACCGCCTGAATGAACACCTTGGAGCGATTTTTTCTTAAATAAATTGCCAAAAATGCCCATTATTTACCGCCTTATTTTGCTTTGCTTGCACGTTTTTGTTTGGGTTTAGCTGGCTTTTCTTCTTTAACCGCTTGTTGAGCATTATCTAATAGACGCTCAGCCGTCAGAGGCAACTCAACCAAACTGCCAAAATCATCAACAACTAGGGTTCCATTTAAGTTCTTCAAAAACTCAATCGAAAGTTCGCCATCTAAAGGTTCTGCAAACTTCAACTTAATTAAGATTTTGGCTTGTAGATCTGGAACTTCAGCTACATCACCAGGCATTCCTTGAGGTGCCTTTCTTAAATATTTAATTTTCATAGACTGTTCTCATAGCTAAACAACTTTGATGCTTAGATATAAAAACAGCCCCAATAAAGGAGCTGTTTTTGACCTAATGAATAAAGATTAGGTGTACTGAATATAAGCTGCAGCAATCGGGCGTCGTTTTGCCCATGTGATGAATTTCTCAACACGAATTGCAAACTTATTTTCTTGCCATAAGTTATGTGTCGTTGCACCATCAGTCAATGTCGCTTGGTCACTGTAGGCAACATCCACACCACCATCTTGAGCTACAAGAATTTCACTCATTTTCACAAGTTCAATTCGGTCCCCAACAGATTGAGAGGTAATGACAGGAATAGCCAATAATGAGCGGGCAGCGCCTGCGAAATTCATCCCATTAAAGTAAGTATTACCTAATGCATCACGAAGCAACGCGATACGCATTGCACGCGTTTCGCTCATTAAGAAGTACGCACCATCTGTACTTAAATTCGCCTCAACAAACGTCTCAATCAATTTCAACAAATCAGCTTCAATTGCTTCTGCAGTTTCACCGCTTGCTGCAACTGCAACAACACCATTGAGAATGCCCGCTGGTGTTACATCGGTTTGTGCTTGTGTACCAAGGAATGTTTCATCAATAAGCGTTTTAGATGCAGCAATCAAATCGTTTAACACTAACTGATCAACTGCCGGATCAGAACGACGCAGCAACTCTTGGGTATACACTGTAATAGCTGCAAGCTTATGTTCTTTAATTTCTACGCTGTCAAACGTTGGATTTGTTAAAGGTTTTTTAGCTCCTTCACCAACCCATGAAGCTGTCCCACCAGTAGCCTGACCATTGATTTTGATATTAAAAGGCACCGTACGATAACCTTGCAACTTATCAAAAATGGTTGCGTTACGAAGCAGCTCTAAAAAATCACCTTTATATGTATCTTGCTGAACCAATGGTGCTGCAAAGCCAGCATCAGTCGTAGTTCCAAGCACAGCTTTTTCAATATACTGAACCGTATCCTGACCAAACCCAAGTTGCTTTGCTGCATCCACTACCGTCAATAAGTTACCTTGCTTTTGAACATGGCATGCCAACATTTTTGCACGAACAAATTGAGTAAAACCAATACCCTTTGGCAAATTGGATTCAGTTGTAACTACTGTTTTCTTTTTAGTTGGATCTGGATCACCTTTAGCAGATGCTTCTGCTTCCTCTTCATTTTCACCAGCAACTGGTGTCCCCGTTTCAGCGGCATGTTTAGCAGCTGCGATTTGTTTTTTGACGCGTTCGATATTCTTTTCGATCGCTGCAATTTCTGCTTCAACAGTTTGAATTGCCGCTTCAGTTTCATCGTCTGGTGTAGAACCACCATCTAATGACTTGGTAATATGCCCTTGAAGCTCTAGATTTTTAGCAGCCAAAGCATCAAGTAACTGTTTTAAATATTTGTTCATACCAATTTCACTCCACCCTTTGTTGGGCTATTTAATTTGACAACAACGTGTTTTTGTTCAGATGAAACGCCATCTGTAACGGTCTGAGGTTTTTTGCCCAACGCGGCTTTGTGTTCCTCAAAAGCTTTTTTAAAATCTGTTCCGCTATCACGGTTATCTGGAATCGTGACAAGTGAAAGCTCATACCATTCCCAATCTTCAAACTTAATACCGCCGCCTTTAATCATCTCGGCGGTATCCCAGTTCGGCAGGAAGCCAACAGATAATCCTTTTACAAGGTCGTACTTCAAAGATTGGTAGGCCTCATCTACGCGATCCTTCAGCTTTCCTTCTTCCTTGATCTCAGGAATATGAATTTCTACTTCAATTCCTTTATCCGTTACTTTCGCGCTGGTCACATGACCAATCGGGCTTCGCATGTCGTGATGAAATAGTAATGGCATTGGTAATTTGAACTTCGCACCCTTTGGCACCATGATGTCTTTCGATCGATCTTGATTCGGTGTGCTTGCCGTACCGGTAAATGTTCGCTTTTCCTCATCGACGCTTTTAATCTCAAAAGAGCCAAATGACTTATGTAGAGCAGACATAGCCCCTCCAAAATGTAAAAACCGCCAATTAAGGCGGTTATATGAAATGTATTTCGTAATCTTTATTTGTGGGCTCAGGGTTCAAACTCATTAATGCCACGGCGTTAAACATTGCAATAACTGGATCAATTTTTCCTACACCTGAATCCTGCTTGGTAATACGCATACCATTACCAATCATCACGACCCGAGCATTACCTACACACCAAGTCATAAGCTGCTGACCCGCATGCCAGAGATTTCCCTCTGCCAATTTACGCTCAGAAGTCATGATGTATCCCATCAACTTATGACCTTGCGGGACTGCGACAAGAACCTCTTCAGGTATTCCAGCGCCAGTTAATCCATCAATGAGACCTCCAAGACCTTGCGGATCCAGCCCAATTTTGTCGAGCTTGCCACTGTCATAAATTTGCTTTGCGATCATGGCTAATTCGTCAATGTCTTCACCAACCTTATCCACAACAACTAGACTTTGTTCTTGCTCGAAGTCTCGATATTTAGGGATATTCTCTTTACGACGTTCTAAGGCTAGTTTATTTGCCCAAGCACGACTCCAAAGCCACCAAATACGTGGATCTTTCTTCAATCGTCCTAAGGCGGCGAACCCAAGTAAGTCATCCAAGCCACCGCCATCAATCCCTAATGTGATCAACTCAGATTGTTCAATTAATTGCTCAAGTCCAAACACATGCTTTTGCTGAACCCAATACTCAGCACCCGCCCAACGGTTTGCACGCAAGTTCATGCCGATTTCAATGTTCAAATGCTTAGCAAGGAAGTCTCGAAGTGACTCTTCACCAGCATCTTTGACCTTATTGAACTCTGAAATCAGGTATTCAAGGTCTACTGAAGCACCTAAATTTGGGTTGGTGATGTAAAAATTTTCAGGCTTAAGGTGTTCTCCAGCCTCAATCAGATGCTTAGGAAACTCATAAATGAGAGGTAAAAAGGCTTTATCCTCTTTAATTTCATCCCTTACATCACGCGCATAATCTAATAACTGTTTGAATACACCACATGGGACTTCATCTGACATGGTAGAAAGGTAAATCACACACCCTTCAGGACGCGATGCCAAGCCGCCTTTCGCTTCACGGAACATTGATTCAGCATTGGCACGTTTACCAAAAAGCCAAACTTCATCAATCAAAATGATTGAGGCTTTCTTGCCAGCTGCTGCATTAGATTCCGCAGCAATAACTTTAAGCGTTGCACCTGTACCTAAATGAGTAACGGTTTTCGTATGCTCAGAAATATTAATCATTAAACTGAGATCTTCATCTGCTTTGATGAAGTCTCTAATCGGGTTAAAGCTGTTGTCTGCGACCTCCTTGGTTGGCGCAAGGATAATCAACTCTGCTGAAAGTCGATCATTTAACAAAAGCAAAGTCAGCATGATTCCTGCAGCGATCGTGGACTTAGTATTTTTCTTAGAAATCAGAAGAAAAAACTCACGAATCAAACGACGCTTAGTTTCAGGGTTATATGCCCCTGCAATTGCTCTTACAAATTCAATCACCCACTCCAAGGTGACATCGCCCATCTTCGGGCTATCCATCACATCTACAAGAATGAGTTCCTTAAAAATTCGCTCAGCAACATCTGCAACTTTCGGAAACAGTGGTGCACATGGCATGAGCGATTGCTTTTTGACAATACGCTCCTCCCAGTCTGGGCAAGCAGTTGTCCATTCTGGGAGCATTGCAGTCATAAAATTAACTCATTAAAAAACCGCCTCAGTGGGCGGTTCCTAGATCGGTCTTAATTCAATATTGATCCGAGCTTGATATTCGTAATTAGTGGCATCTTCATCAAGGCACCACTCAACACTCAAAACCTCATAACGCTTGTCTTTAAATACACATCGATTACCAATTTGCGGCACCTGCGTTAAAGTACGTTTGGCAAATTGATTGGCTTCACCATCAATATAAAAATTCACTGCAAATTTATGCATTTTAGCTATCATTTTAACTTCTCAACTGTGAGCCAAGTGTTCCAAACTTTCCGCCACCTTTCGCAGCGGCTTGGGCTTCTTCAGCTTTGGTTTCTTTCTTGCCTTTATCAGCAACCTTGCCATGGAAATAAGGTAGAGCTGCTTTTGCCGCATCCATCCGCATTTTCATATCCTCAACTGGGTCTGTCCAAATTTCTTCTAAAAATTTAAGTGGATCAGGTCGTTCAGAAGCGGTACTGATATCTTTTTTTGTGACTATTGGCTTGGGATTGGGTTTAACATCATTGTTAACACCTTTAACACTTTTAAGTCTCTCAATCTGAGCAATCACATCACAATCTTTCGCCATTCTAGAACCAGCTTGCGAGGCTGTTTCAGGGCTACAACCCGCGAAAATAGCGGCTTCCTTGTTATTTGCACCATCATGTTTAGCTTGGGCAAATGCCTTCTTTTTTGCTGTTAAAGCCATGTGCCCTCCTTTAACATATTTGCGAAATGGGAAATTTTTTTATACGTGAGATGGGGGGTGGTGTCCGAGGGCAAAAGGTTTTGAACTTTTGACCTCCCCCCCTCCCTTACGCATCTAAATGTTTTTGAACGACTTCATCTATCGCTTGCGCACGTTCTTGAAGTGCTTCTTTCGTATCGTTTGGTATGCGTGGATCAAAGTACATGCCTCGCATAAAGTTGGCAGATGATTCAAGCTGTTCTAGAAGCTCTTCATTATTCACTGTCGACTCTCCTTTAAGGTTTTTTCTTTGTGACACGGCGGGCACAACGATTGCAGGTTCGATTCATCATCGGTACCACCTTGGGCAACATTAACTACATGGTCCAACTCAAGCTCCATGGTTACACGACCACATGAGCAGCAGGTCCACTCATCACGTGTATGAATCTTCTGCTTGAGTCTGCGCCACGGTCTACCACCACGACCTTGACCCCAATTGTTCTTAGGCGGTCTCGGTGTCTTCGGTGTCATCGCCTGTAGCTTGCTTTGCAGTCTCGGTAGCTTCATGAATGAACTCAACTCTCACATTGCCACGCAATAATCGTGTGTATATTTCACCCTTGCGTCTATCTTTCTTGGTAAAGCGACGATGAGGTATAAAACATACTAATCCTTGATCTACATTCGCCCACTTTACGCACTTAATGCGGTTGCCATTCACATATACATATCGAATGCCTTTCCCATCATTCATACTGTGGAACATAGTTATTCATCCATATATTTAGGTACGCTTAGCTCTTCCTGATCCTCGAGTATTAACAATAATTCGTTGATCTGGTTGCTCTGCTGTGTCAGGTGCTGAATCAGTTGATTGTTCTGTGCCAACACTTGGCTGTTCTGCTTTACCAGTTCGCCCACCAAGGAAAGCAATTGCATTTGAAATTGACTGTTTTGACTGCTCATACATTGCCTTCAGTTTCTGTCGACGTTCTTCACATGATTTACATGACATGATTAATCACCATTCAAATTGGTTTCTATGTTGTGAATCTTACGGCGCTGGTCACGAATGAAATGAGCCAAACCATCAATCAAGTGCTGTGGCATATCCATTGGGTGAATCATTGATGCACCCTTTATGTTTTGCTCATAACGTTCTCTGTTTCGCTTTGCTTCAACTTGATCCATGGTGGCCACCCGCATCTGTATCTACTTTGGATGCAACATACACATCCTTGTTTAGCTTAATTAGATTGCCTTTAATAATGTCTTCTCCAAGCCACTTAAAGCATAGAGCGTATCCAAACAGAAACGACACAAGTGCAACTACGATATAACCCATACGCACCACCCGATAAGAAAAGAAAAACCCCGCCAATAATGCATATTTAGCGGGGTTCTATGTGCCGTAATACGTTCGGCGAATTATTTAGGTAACTTCAAATCAACATCAGGAATGATAACGCTTGGTCTGAAATCAACTTTGTACTGGTAGGTACTGACACCTTTACTATTTAGCTGCTCGGAAAAGTAAGTCACATTGTCAGAAATGCCTAGTGAATGCTTTTTAAATTCCGTATCGCTGGTCTTGCAGGTCACATCAACCTTTCGCTCACTAACAGCTTCAAAGGCACACTTGCCTTCAATTGTTAGAACATAATCACCAGTAACACCGTTATAAAAAACGATTCGTCGATCTAATTGAAAGTTGTCTGCTGCATGAGATAGGTTGCGTGAAGCAACTTGAGCATCACGCGAACAACCAACGAGTGCTGTTGCACACATTAAACCGACTGCTAATAATTTAATTTTCATTGCTTCACTTTTCTCCGGGCATTAAAAAAGCCCGATCAAATTAATGAGCAGGCTTATGTTTTTTAAATCTAATTTACTTAACTTCTTTCATGCATCCTCGGCAAACTTTAATCTCATCACCATCAATCGTGTGATCTATCTCAGTTGCACCGTGAAGGCCAAATAAACACATTAACAATCGGAGCATTTTGTTCTCCTGAATATTGGCGCGCCATGCAGGGCTCGAACCTGCGACCATCCGCTTAGAAGGCGGATGCTCTATCCAACTGAGCTAATGGCGCTAGGTGGCGGCATTAAAATTTAAACCACTACGAATAAAGTTAAGCCGCCATTGGGTGCCTTGATATTGCTTTCACGGAACATTTCTCAAGGTATTAAAAAAGCCCGCCGTTTGGTGAGCTTCAATTTATCAAAACTACTTAGTTTTATTTCCACCAATGCCTTTAGGCATTGAATCACCGATCACCTTAATTGGAGGTCGAGGCGTAGGTTGTGGCACTGGTTTTTGTGATGAATTATTAGTCATTCTCAACCCCAACCTTAACAGGAATTGTGCTAATTTGTTCATCCTTAATTGGCGGTCTCTGAGTTGGCACCAAATTCGGCTCATTGTTAGACATATTTTGCTATCACATCAAATATTATAAATATCATTAATAATATCAAAATATAGCCACCCTGCACCATATGAGAATATGCGGTTTCTAATTCTTTAACTTTTTCTTCGTTACTGTTTTCATATTTATTAATTGATTCTCCCAAATCTTCCGACAGACCATCATATATAACTGAAATATCATTCGTTTTAAAATAACTCTGCATTGCCTTATCAGAAGATAATTTAGCAACTTTGGTTATTTTCATACACGCAAACAAATGTCTGATTACTAATGAAATTTGAATAAAACTAAAGAAAATTAGTGCCACCACACATGTACTGAATGACCAAAATTTTAATGTCTCTGTTTCTACAATATATGATTTTGCAATGATGCTTAATATCGCAACCAAAAGTGATGCAAAAGTCAGGTATTTAGATGCTTTGTCATCCAACCTAGCAGACTGAGCCTTAGCATGATCAAATTGCTTAAATTGATATTCATATAACAATTTTAACTTATCCAGCATCAAATCTTCAATTTCAGACATTTTATAGGCCAAAAAAAATCGTATCTCGATTATAACCAAAATACGACCAGTATAATAAAACTATACTTTTATTTCCGAAATAATGGAATCCCTATGCTCGCATTTCTTTGTAAGTATTTTTCTTATAATCCTGAATAGCTTGAGATGCCTCATCAATCGCAGACTCAAGCGCTAAACTCATTAGGTTTTCGTATGGCTTCCACGTCTTGCGGTAAATCTCAACCTGCATCTGCATCGAATTAATCCCCGCATAATACAATCGACCTTGCGCTGTAAAATTCCCCTCCAACTCGGGATTTAATGAGAAATCAATTACCATACGTGCAATCAAGTACGCCAAGTGATTCATGGTGATATGCTCAGGCTCACGCTTCTTATCTGCCACGGCGTTTTGAAGCATGATCTTTACCAGGTGATTACGCACATATTCATAATCACTTTCGCATTTACCATCAAAGACAATTAATGAAGTAACTGACTTTGCAAGCTGCGTTTCCATGCTTGCAATCACACCTAAACGATCTTCGTAATTCAAAGGTTTCTCCCCAGTACCATGCGCTTGTGGTTCAAAGTTTGGTGACTTAGCTGTAATCCCATGTGTCAGCCATTCAAATTGCTTAAATTTCTCTGTTACTGCATTCATCCCTATTTCCCCTCAAATCAAACTCAAATCTAAAATTGTCATAGTTCCCCAGTGAACCGCACCTGTATCAATCCAATAACAGTTGTCGCGCTTGCATGGCTTTTGGGTGACCGTGTGACCCATGATGACCGCATCAACTCCTGTTACATGGGTGTACTGCTTTTTCTCCTCATCTAGTCGCTCTCGACCCCACATGGCCAATTCAGATGGATCGCGGAATGCTGTTGGCTCTTTGGTGAAAGTTTCTTTGAATTCATCCCAATTGTTCTGCTCAATATGCCCATGAACAAAACCGAACTTTTTACCGTTGTGACTGATTTCTAAAACCACTGGCAACTCAGCGAAGGTTTTTGCAATGTTGTACATCGCCTGCCCATCCAGCATGTAAAACCACTCACCACCATTCGACACATGACAGCGCTTATAGGATTCGTTATGCAGTCCACCAATACATAAATCCTCATGATTACCGCGCACTGACGTAAACCATGGCTTGGATAACAACTCAACACACTGAATGTTTTGAGTTCCACGATCCACCAGATCACCAACCGCAACCAACAAATCATTTTCAAAGTCGAAGCCAATTTCTTTAAGTCGAGTCATAAGAAGGTTGTAGCAGCCATGAATATCACCAACAGCATAAAGCTTGCCTGTTATCTCTTTGTCCCATACCTTAACCATTGCCATCCTATTTCCCTCAAAACTTCGCAAATCTTTTAAAAACCAACATTGCTGCATCACGCGCATGCTCATTCGTACGTTCAATCCAACCGGTGCGCTTTTTAAATACATCGGCCTTTGTTTTGGTTGCATTGGCTGCTGGATGAATCATTAGGTAATTCAACCCTTGCTCCTTAC
>NZ_MVOM01000079.1:0-9928 GCF_002018895.1 Acinetobacter sp. MF4640
ATTCACAGGTGCTTGGTGATTTACTTAATCAGATTCCACAAGATGAGCAGATTGACTCTGTTTATACCGATGGAGCTTATGACACCAAGCAATGCCGTCAGGTCATTGCAGATCGGCAAGCACATGCGGTGATTCCACCTAGAAAAAATGCGAAACCATGGAAAGATACAAAGAGTAGCTCGCTAGAGCGAAATGAATTACTTCGAACAGTTAAACGTTTAGGCAGGACATTATGGAAAAAATGGTCAGGCTATCATCGCCGCAGTTTGGTGGAAACCAAGATGCATTGCATCAAATTATTAGGCGATAAATTAATGGCAAGAAGCTTTCCTAGTCAGGTGAATGAAATTCATGCACGTGTAGCAGTCCTCAACCGATTTACGGAATTAGGTCGATCACTTACCCAAGTTACGCCTTAAATTTGGCTCAATTAGGGGCGCTTTGCATTTCAAATCTTTGTGCAACAAAGCCGACCAGATGTAAAAGAGGTCTCAAATTCTTTCTGATAATAGATTAACTAATGCTTTTAATTCATCTCGTAATTGATTTAAGTTAGCAAACTCAATGTTCTTGGTAAGCTCTTTAGGAATCTTTTCTGCTTCAGCAGATAAGTCTCGCCCTTTATCTTTTAATGAAATAAGAACTCGTCTTTCATCATTAGGATCACGTGATCGATTAATTAGACCAGATGTCTCCATTCTTTTTAATAGTGGGGTTAATGTTCCACTATCAAGATGTAAAATTTGTCCAAGATCACCCACACTTACACAGTCTTTTTCCCACAAAACCAACATTACTAAATATTGAGGATAAGTAAGTCCGAGAGGTGTAAGAAAAGGGCGATAAGCTTTTACGATTAAATTAGATGCAGCATAAATAGGAAAACATAGTTGCTCATCTAAGCAAAGCTGATTCTTGGACATAACTTTTTATTTGGTATAGACAGTGGTAGACACCTGTATATTACCTCGAATAGCATTTGAATAAGGACATACTTGATGTGTTTGTTCCACTATTTTCTCTGCGTCAGCTTGTGAAATACCTGAAATCGTGACATCTAAGTGTACTGTCAAGGCAAATCCACCATTGCCATTAGCAACCATTCCAACAGTGCTCAGGACTTCTACATCGTTATCACGGATTTTATATTCTTTATTGCTACGAGTTACATGGATCACTGCATTTCCAAAGCATGCAGCATAGCCAGCTGCAAATAATTGCTCAGGATTCGTTGCATCACCTTTACCACCTAATTCTTTTGGTAAAGCCAATTTCAACTCTAGAATACCATCTTCGCTACGAATAGTTCCCGAACGCCCACCAACTGCTTTAACTTGAGTTGAATAGAGATTACTCATGTGTGTTACCTTAACTTAATTTAATTTAATTTAATTTAATTTGTACAAAATATAATTGCACACAATTTAAATTAGATCAAATATTTGTTCACTATTTCTTTCTATTAATTGGACTATCTTCTATATAGATATTAGGATAAAGATTCCGAATCCTTATCTATCTTTAAAATAGAAAACGCCCAATGAAACTCATTAGGCGTTTACTTAAAATAAGTGTCAGCTTATTTTAAGGCTAGAAAATCATCATCTTTTTTCTCAATCTCCTTGAGAAAAAATCAATCTTGCTATTTTAGCTTTTCACACCATCTTGTTCAATTTGTACTGCGGCTTGCCAGCTAGGTAGTTGACTTAAGCTTGCTACATAACGTTGAATATGGGGATAATTTTCACCTTGTCCCATATGATGAACTAAAGCATGTAGTCCAAAGCCCATCATAAAGTCAGCACCGGTTAAACGGTCTCCCACCAGAAATGCTTTATCTTTTAAATAATCATTTAAATGACCAAATACTTTATCGAACTCAACTTGAGTATAATTTTCTAGAAATACCAACTCTGTGCCCTGCTGGGTTTCTATCGCATTAAACGTTTTTAATAAAAATGGCAGCATAGCAGAGCTTTCTGAGAAATGAATCCACTGTAGATAATCTACATAGGCAGCTTCATTCATATCGGGTGCTAAATGCGGCGCAAGTTTCTGAATTAATAACTCAACGATCGCACCCGACTCTGCAATAATTTTGCCATCCCATTCCAATACTGGAGATTTCCCTAAAGGATGGATGGTTTTTAACGAATCAGGCGCTAAATGCGTGCTTAAGTCGCGATAATAGCGTTGCAGCTGATAAGGCTGTTTGATTTCTTCAAGTAACCACAAAATGCGAAAAGAACGTGATTGATCTAAATGATGTAGTGTAATCATGATAATTCCTATTTTTTTAAAGTTTTACAACCACTTTGCCAAAGTTTTCGCCTTTTAACATGCCATTAAAAGCATTGATCGTATTATCCAAGCCTTGCACCATATGCTCTTTATATTTGATTTTTCCGTCTTTCAACCATTCAGACATTTGCTGATTGAATTCCGGATACTGACTGCCATAATCATCAAAAATAATAAAGCCTTGCATGCGAATACGCTTTCTTAAAAGGGTGGAGATAAAGCTCGGTAAACGGTCTGGCCCTTGTGCTTGCTCGGTGGCGTTATACTGGGAAACCACACCACACACCGGTACACGTGCCGCAGAGTTAAGCAATGGCCATACCGCATCAAACACTTTCCCCCCCACATTCTCATAATAAATATCAATACCGTTGGGAACTGCTTGTTGTAATTGCTCTGCAAAATTTTCATCATGATGATTAATACAAGCATCGAAGCCGAGTTCTTCTACTGCATAACGGCATTTTTCAGCCCCACCTGCGACGCCAACCACGCGACAACCTTTAATTTTGCCAATCTGTCCAACCGTAGCACCAACAGGTCCCGTTGCAGCTGCAACCACTAAAGTTTCACCGGCTTTAGGCTGACCAATGTCCAACAACCCCATATAAGCAGTAAAGCCAGGCATCCCCAAAATACCCAATGCCCAAGATGGATGTTCAGGCTGCATACCTAAGCTTTGACATGCAGTCCCATTAGAAATTGCGTAGCCCTGCCAACCATTTCCGGAAAGAACCCACTCGCCTTCTTTGAATTTTGGGTTTTTAGAGGCCACCACTTGACTGACTGTTCCACCGACCATCACTTCGCCAATTTCAACCGGTGCTGCATATGAGGGAGCATCACTCATGCGACCACGCATATAAGGGTCGAGTGACAAGTAAATGGTTTTTAACAACATTTCGCCTTGTTTAAGTTGAGAAAGCTCAACTTGCTCAATTCGAAAATCGCTGTGTTTTGGCTCACCGACTGGCCGTTTAGCTAAAACGATGCGTTGGTTATTAATTGTGCTCACCTGTATAACTCCATGTTTTATATAGAAGTATTTCTATTGATAATCAAAACTGTCGATTAAAACGTCTTTACATCCATTGTAGATGAGTTATAATGAAAAGCAATACGACTGGTCTATTTTTTACAATAGAGTACACAATTAATATGAAGCTTACCCCTATTAAGAAGTCTGAAGCTAAGCGCTTACACATTCTTAACACCAGTTCAGACCTAATTTTGCATAAAGGTTTTACCGGTGTAGGATTACAAGAAATTTTACAAAGCTGCGAGATCCCTAAAGGCTCATTTTATCATTACTTCCAATCCAAGGAGTCTTTCGGCTGTGAATTGGTACAGTATTATGTAGATAATTACCAAGTCCGTTTAAATGAAGTATGGCGTAGTGATCAATCCGCTTATCAAAAGCTGATCGGGTATTTTAAATTATGGATTGAAGATCCTGAAACGCAGTGTGGTTGGGCAGATAGCTGTTTAATTGTGAAACTTGCCGCAGAAGTTGCCGACCTATCTGAAGATATGCGCTCCATTATGTCCGCTGGTGTCGATGATGTAATCCAACGGATTGCTGGGTTAATTGTTTTGGGAAAACAAGATCAGTCTATCCAAGCAGACACTGATGCCTCTACGTTGGCACAAGTGATTTACCAAATGTGGTTGGGTGCAGCATTACTGAGTAAGTTGCAAAAAGATAAAACACCATTACATCAAGCCCTGAGAGCGACTGAGTTTCTATTAAAAAGTGCAGAGTCTTAAAAAGATTATATTCAATATCAATTAGATAAGTAAAAAGTTGTGATAGCAGCCAAATGATTTCTTATTAATGTGCTGCTATTACATCAACTTAGTATCAATGAGTATAGCGCACAATGAATTCTCCTTCTAAAGCCCTCCTGACTCGTATTTTAGTCGGATATTTAGGCTTATATCCCACACTATTACTGGTACTGACTTTATTAAAGCCAATTACTCAGCATCAAAGTTTCCCGATGATGGTGTTCATTGAAGTCATAGTATTAGTGCCCGTGACGCAACTCATTTCCTTTCCACTGGCGGGTTGGCTCATTACACAGCTAAAAAATCTTAAGAATTTGTTTTAAGAAGAAGTTATGCTGGCAACAGCAATCCTAAGTCCTTATTTTGCCAACCACAAAGGTTGGCAAAATAACTCACTTAGTCAATATTAATCTGCGTAAGCTGGATAATCAATATAGCCTTTTTCCGTCCCACCATACATAGTGCTTGCATCTACTGCATTCAATGGCCAGCCATTGGCGATGCGAGCGGGTAAATCTGGATTCGCAATAAATGGGCGTCCAAATGCAATTAAATCGGCCAGCCCTGCCTCTAAAATTCGAGTCCCTCTTTCTGCAGTATATCGACCTGCGTAAATAATGCGACCACTGAAAGTGTCTCTGACATCTCTACGAAAATCATGAGGAAGTTCTGGTGCATTATCCCAATCAGCTTCTGCAATTGATAAATAGGCAATCCCAACTTCTTCAAGTATTTTTATGGCTTCAATATAAGTCACATGTGGATCATCTTCAACTAACCCCATGTAAACACGATCTTCCTCTGTACTTTCAAATAGCGGGGCAAAACGCACTCCTAAACGATCTGCACCAACCACCTCAGCAACTGTCTCTACTACTTCACGTAAAAAACGCAAACGATTGTTTAATGATCCACCATATTCATCTTCACGGTGGTTACTATGTGCAGAGATAAATTGATTCACCAAATAACCATTTGCACAATGAATTTCAACCCCATCAAAACCAGCAGCCAAGGCATTGCGTGCTGCTTGAGCATAGAGTTGCACTAATTCTTTAACTTCTGCATTGCTTAAAGCACGTGGCATGGAAGGATCAGCCAAGGCCCCTGCATTGGGCCCCGTCTCAATAAAGACTTTAACATTGCTATCAGCCGCAATAGCCGAGGGTGCGACCGGTGCTGCATGATTGGGTTGCAAAGATGTATGTGAAACACGCCCAACATGCCAAAGTTGCGCAAAAATAATGCCTCCTTTGGCATGCACTGCTTCGGTCACTTTACGCCATCCAGTAATCTGTTCAGGGCTGTAAATACCAGGAGTCCAAGCATAGCCTTGACCACGTGGCTCGATTTGCGTACCTTCGGTGACCATAAATCCAGCCCCGGTACGCTGTTGATAATAGGTCGCCATCAACTCATTTGGAATATTCCCTGGCTGAGTACTGCGCGACCGCGTTAATGGTGGCAATACAATACGGTTTTGCAAAACATACGGGCCTAAGCTCAGGTTTTGAAAAAATTTGCTGGCTTTCATTTCATTGTTTCCAAGTGATCATGACCATAATTGATCTAAATTTTAAAAAAAATACCCCTCCTTCCTGCAACAGAAAAAATAAAGGGGTAAAAGGGTATTAGAGGCTAGGCTTTGGTTTTACTATCAGTAACATAAATCAGTTTATGATTAATAAATTCTTTGATACCAAGACCGATAAGTTCACGCCCATAACCAGAACGTTTGATTCCTCCAAAGGGAAGATTTGCATTGGAAAAAGCAGGTCGATTAACGAATACCATTCCACTCGAAATACGCTTAGCTACTTCAGCACCATGTTTTGTATCTTCTGTAAAGACCGACCCACCCAGACCAAAAGGCGAATCATTAGCTATATCAATTGCATCTGGTTCATCTTTAGCACGTAAAATCATTGAAACAGGACCAAAAAACTCCCAATAATACGCTGGATTTTCAGGGGTTAGATTAGTCAGGATAGTTGGTTGCACAAAAGCTCCTTGACTCGGCACTCTAGCTCCTACTTCAGTAGCAATAGCACCATGTATAACTGCTTGACGAATTTTCTCACGTACTTCTTCAGCAGCTGCCTGTGAGGATAGAGGTGCCAATGTAGTTTCTACATCAAAAGGATTCCCTGCTTTTAGTTGTGCAACACCTTCTGTATAGAGTGTTAAAAATTCATCATAAATTTCATCTACAACGATTATTCTTTTAGATGAAATACATACTTGACCTGCATTTGAATGACGGCCTTTTACTGCCCATTTTACAGTTTCTTTTAATACCGCATCACGCAGAACCACCAATGCATCTGCGCCTCCTAATTCCAATGTGGATTTTTTTAATGCCTGCCCTGCTTGGGAAGCAACAACAGAGCCTGCACCTTCTGAACCTGTTAACGCGACTCCATGTACGCGTGGATCATTCAAGATAGTCTTAATTTGCTGTCTTGTTGCAAAGATATTACTGAAAGTACCTACAGGAAGACCTGCATCTAACATCAATTTTTCAAAAGCTAAAGCACATTGTGGGACATTGGATGCATGTTTGAGAATCAATGTATTACCAGCTGCTAATTGCGGCGCCAAAATGCGTGCAATTTGATAATAAGGAAAGTTCCAAGGCTCAATAGCCAATATAATACCCAAGGGTTCATGAACTAGTGTTGCTTGCCCTTCATTAGGATCAAATGGTAACTGCTCATCAGCCAGTAAAGACTCTGCATTCTGAACGTAATATTCGAAAATACGTGCAGAAATTTCAACTTCTGCCAATGCTTCACTGGTGATTTTACCCATTTCAAGAGTAAGCAAACCTGCGTATCTATTCGCATCTGCACGCAGGAGATCAGCGGCACGTTGCAAAATCACACAACGCTCAGAAACCGATCGATCTTTCCAAGCCAAGAATGCTTGATGAGCGTTTGTGAGGATTTGTTCTACTTCTGTATCACTTGCAACAGGAAAGGTTTTTAGTACTTCACCGTTATAAGGATTAATAGATGCATAAGCCATATTATTTTCCAGATTTTGTAATCAAAAACATACTCTGATTAATTTTGTTACCACCCTATTAGAGTGCTTCTTCGATACCTTCGATCATAAAAACACGATAAGTCGCCCCTTTCAGACGATGTTGTAATGCTTCTTGGTAGGCAGGACTGTGATACCAGTCTCGCGCTGCCGCCATATCAGGAAAGCGTAGAATGACAGCTCCTTCAATTTCATTGCCTTCGAGCACTTCTAATTGACCATAAAAAGCCAATGCTGTTAACTCACGACCTTCACGAGCAAGTGGGGCTTTCTCTGCATATTGCACCAGTTGCTCAGAATCAGAAGTTTGCTCACGGGTAAATACCACATATGCAGACATTGACTACTCCTTATTTTAACAATTGAAGTAATGCTGTGGCGGTTGCAGCAGAAGAGGCGGGATTTTGTCCAGTAACCAGTAAGCCATCTACTTGGACATGCACTTGCCAATCACCCGCTTTAGAATAATGACCACCATTTTCTTTGAGCATGTCTTCGACCAAAAACGGTACAATTTCGGTCAACCCTACAACGGCCTCCTCAGTATTGGTAAAACCAGTCACAGATTTACCGCTGACTAAAGGCATTCCATTACTCTCTTTCACATGACGAAGAACACCCGGGGCATGACAAACTGCTGCAACTGGTTTTCCAGACTGAATCGCCTGTTCAATCAGAGCAATTGAAATCGGATCTTCTGCTAAATCCCACAATGGACCATGCCCGCCCGGATAAAACACTGCATCATAATCAGCAACAGAAATTTCGCTAAGTTTTTGCGTCTGTGCCAATGCTTGCATTGCAGTTGGATCCGCCTCAAAACGATGTGTGGTTTCAGTTTGTGCATCGGCTAAGTTACTTTTCGGATCGAGTGGTGGCTGCCCACCTTGAGGTGAAGCCAGCGTGACTTCAGCCCCGGAATCAATAAAGGTGTAATACGGTGCAGCAAGTTCTTCTAGCCAGAAACCTGTTTTCTCACCAGTATTGCCTAGTTGTGCATGTGAGGTCAGAACGAGTAAAATTTTCATATTATTTCTCTGATAATTTTTAGGATTGGGGGAGCATCGTTACATGATCACATGCCGTGTGGCGTGACCATGACAGATACGCTTGTTTAGAGGCTCGTCTCGAGAATTTGGCGACTGATCTCTAATGAAACATTTTTATGTTCACCTAACTGGGTCAGATTGTGTGATTCGAGTTGCGTAATGATGATCTCAATATCTGTCGCCCCCAATTGATAATCGCTAAGACGAGTTGGCAGTCCGAGTTGCTCAAAGAAGGTTCGAGTACGGGCAATGGCTGCATCAATACGTTGTTCTTCATCACCTTCGACAATCTGCCAGACACGAGTCGCATATTGTAGTAATTTTTCTCGCTTCTCTTGACGACGTACTTGTAGATTGGCCGGCAACACAATTGCTAAGGTACGAGCATGATCAATACCATGTAAAGCCGTGAGCTCATGTCCAATCAAATGGGTCGACCAATCTTGTGGTACACCTGCTCCAATCAGGCCATTCAGTGCCATGCTGGCGGTCCACATTAAATTGGCACGCGTGTCATAATCTGCCGAATCTTCCAAGACTTTCGGTCCAATCTCAATCAGGGTTTGCAATAGACCTTCGGCAAAACGATCTTGTACTTGTGCATTGACAGGGTAAGTTAAGTACTGTTCCATGACATGAATAAATGCATCGACCACGCCATTTGCCAACTGGCGCGTCGGCAAGCTATAGGTTTTATTCGGGTCTAGCACCGAAAATTGCGGAAAAACATAGGGACTGCTAAATGCAAGTTTGGCTTGGGTCGATTTTCGGGTAACTACCCCACCGTTGTTCATTTCTGAACCGGTTGCCGGAAGAGTGAGTACACTGGCAAAAGGCAAAGCTTGGCTAATTTGAGTGCCATGGGTTTCTAAAATTTCCCATGTATCACCTGCATAATTGACTGCTGCTGCAATAAATTTGGTGCCATCAATCACCGAGCCACCGCCGACAGCCATTAAGAAATCAAGCTTTTGTTCACGAATCAGTTCTACTGCTCTCATTAGGGTTTCATAGCTCGGATTCGGTTCGATTCCTCCGAATTCGTGAATTTCTCGTGTACCTAATGCTTCACGCACTTCAGCTAATGTGCCATTTTTACGGGCACTTTCGCCACCATACAGCATTAATACCCGTGCTTCTGCAGGCACATAGTCATTGATTTTGACAATCGTGTCGGCACCAAAAAGAATACGGGTTGGATTATAAAAGTCAAAATTCAGCATATTTTTATCCTCAAAAATCAGTTAATGATTTGAAAAACCACCGTTATTAATCGCGTCAACTATAAAAATTAATCCACACTGCGGTTTTTGCTGTGATCATGCAGCAACTATATACAAAAATAGACCAGTCGTCTATTTATATATAAATTAAAGAAGAAGGCACTGTTGCAAATAGAGATTTGAGTCGATGATGTTCCAATAAAATGGCTAATTAACGAGGTGCTTATTAGCAGTAAGCGATACCCTGAAGAATTCAAAATTGAAGCAGTAAAGCAAGTGACTGAAAAAGGTCATAGTGTGGCTGAAGTTGCCGCACGTTTAGGTACAACCACGCATAGTCTTTATGTCTGGATTAAACGTTATGATCCTCAACAGCCTAAAATCATAGAATCTGGGGCACTGTTGCAAATAACCACGAATGGTAAGCTGAAGACTGTTTTAGCTAAAGGTGCAGCATATGAATCCTTTCCATGGTCGGCATTTTCAGGGCGAAATCATTCTTTGGGCTGTGCGCTGGTATTG
>NZ_MVOM01000080.1:0-9894 GCF_002018895.1 Acinetobacter sp. MF4640
GCGATATTGAATAAACGTAAAAGTTACTATGAGATATTAGAACAAACTCAAAAAAATGATTCTGATATCACCGATTGGCTAGTTTGGTTTTTAGATACATTGAATGATAGCCTTGAAAAAACCTTAGCGCAGATAAGTCGAACATTGTTTAAAAGTCAGTTTTGGCATAAATATTCAAATTTAGCCTTGAGTGAAGAACAGCGCAAAGTTCTAAATCGTTTATTAGACGGTGGAGAAAATGGCTTTGAACATGGTATTAGCGCTTCACAATATCAAAAGGTTGCTAAAATTAGTAAGGCAACAGCTACTCGCCATTTATCAGACTTACTTGAGAAAAAATGTATCGTCAAATTGGAAGGTGGGGGACGTAATACACGCTATCAGATCAATACTCAGTTATAGAAATTTAAGCCATAAAAAAAGCCCGACATTCTGTCGGGCTTTTTCATATCGGGTTGCTCGTCTTACTGATCTCGTGCTGCCCATTCCTTGCGCTATTTTCTTATTCTTGTTTTCTAGAAACATCCAGTTCCCTTATGTATTCATCATAGGATTAATGCGTTGAATTACCAATCCGCAAAAACCTTAAATCTGTGTAAGTTTTAGCTTACAACGTTGGCCTATTTTATCCCAAGAGTTGTCCGCAGAAATTGGGGATTATTTCTGAACTGTGACCCTTGAGAAATCAGGAAAAAATGCAAAAACGAATGTTTTTTGATCAACTTTATTGGCTAAAAGTTACAGTTTTGCTTAAAAAGAAACCGACTTGTTTCCAAGTCGGTTGAACGAGAACGTTCCAGAGGGTATGAATAACGATAAGATACTGATCTTAAAGTAATATTAAAAACACTGTAACTCCAAAATAGAAATGTCCGGTTTCTCCAAAGTAAAAATGTCCGCTTTTAGAATATGCACTTTTGCAATTTCCTTAGCGGACGATTTGATATGTTGGTGTCTATGTCGGATAAAGAACTTAAACGATTGTGGGTCTTGCAGGAAATCTGCGATCAACGCATAACTCAATCCCAGGCTACTCAGCAAATTCATTTTGGCTCAAGCCAGTTTTTTCACGTACTTCTTTAATATCAGGCAATTCGAGTTCTCTAACTCGGCTTGCTTTAACTTCTTTACGTTTGATAGCTCCAGCTTCTTTGATTGAAGCAACCAAGTCATCAAATAAGTTGTTATCCATGAAATTGCTCCTTCACGAGTTGGCGCAGAATAGCGGTTTCCTTATCTGTTAAATTATCTTTTACTGATTTTGGATGAGCCACTAAGAAAAAGATCTGATCATCCTCGGTGACCCAATAATAAATCACCCGTATCCCACCACTTTTCCCTTTGTTACCTTGAGCACAACGTACTTTGCGATACCACCGCCATTCTTGATTAGGTCACCTCTATCAGGCTGTACCAAAAGATCTTGCTGAAGTTGACGATATTCCTCATCAGATACAAGGTGAACCGTACCGGGTTTGTCGGAAACTTATTTAAGCAAATTTCATACCTGAGTTGTCGATTAAATTTGAGTGGATTGCGATAGCTCAATTTTTTAAATCTTTATGCAACAAAGCCTTATGAAGTTATGATTAGGTGTATCGGATTTAACATAATCAAGATTATACGCAATCTAAGTGTTAGAACCCATTTAAAGTGTCTATATTCTCACCAATAAAAATGTCTGGTTTATGATGATTTTTATCACCATGGACTGGATATAAAATATAGATGCTGATCACTATGTCTGACAAAGAAATTCAACGTCTTGCAGTTCTGCAAGACGTTCGAGATCATCGTATTACCCAAGTCCGTGCTGCTGAAATCCTGAATCTTTCCACCCGTCAAATTACCCGGTTATTGCAGAAGCTCAATCAAGATGGTGTTTCAGGCATGACGCATGCCAGTCGTGGTCAACCGGGCCATCATCGCCATGACGATTTATTAAAATCAAAATGTCTTTCCATTATTTCTGAACATCTGCTGGGCTTTGGACCTACCTTGGCGCATGAGAAGCTCAGCAGCATGTTTGACCTGAATATCCCGGTAGAAACGGTTCGGCGCTGGATGACTGCAAATGACCTTTGGATTCCGCGATCCAAACGTCTAAAACGCCCATACCAGCCACGCTATAACCGTGATTGCTTCGGTGAGCTGATCCAGATTGATGGCTCATATCATGACTGGTTTGAAGGAAGAGCCACCAAATGCTGTTTGCTGGTTTATATCGATGATGCTACCGGCAAGCTGTTGCATCTGCGCTTTTGTGAGGCTGAAACGACCTTTGACTATATGCTTTCAACCCGAGCCTACATTGAGCAATACGGCAAGCCCTTGGCCTTTTACAGCGATAAACACTCGATATTCAGAGTGAATCAGAAATCCAGCCAAGACAGCAAGATCACGCAATTTGGGCGGATTCTGAATGAGTTAAACATTGATATTATCTTCGCCAACTCCCCACAGGCGAAGGGTCGCGTAGAGCGAGCGAATAGAACCCTTCAGGACCGTTTGATCAAGGAGATGCGCCTGGAAGGCATCTGTTCGATTGCAGAAGCAAATGCCTGGTTGCCCTGCTTTATTGAGCAGTTCAATCAGAAGTTCGCCAAATGTGCGCGAAACTCAAAGAACCTGCATCGACCATTAACCGAATCTGATCTTGAACTGGATGATATTTTTACCTGGCAGGAACCGCGTAAGGTCACCAAGAACCTGACGATTACCTATGACAAATGTATTTATCTGCTTGAACCGACAGAGCTGAATCATAAGCTTGCTGGGCAATACATTGCATTTCTGGAGTATCCGGATGGCACTGTGGCCCTCATGCATGAAGGACGAAAGCTCAACTACAGCATCTTCAATAAATTGGCTGGGCTACAGCAAAATGAGATTGTTGAGAATAAACGGTTAGGTTCAGTCCTGGCGCATATTCAACAGCAGCATGAAGAACTAGAAAAACAGAATAAACGTTCCCGGGCCAAGAAAAGTATGCCAAGTCGTAAAGCTCAGAAAGCTGTTGTTGAACAAAGAAACTTAAATCCTGTGCTTGACTCTTGTGGTTAAAAACAGGACATTTTAAATGGTTTATCGCATAGACATTTTAATTGGTGAATAACACTAAGTGTTTTTAATATTACTTTAAGATCAGTATCTTATCGTTATTCATACCCTCTGGAACGTTCTCGTTCAACCGACTTGGAAACAAGTCGGTTTCTTTTTAAGCCAAACTGTAACTTTTAGCCAATAAAATTGATCAAAAAACATTCGTTTTTGCATTTTTTCCTGATTTCTCAAGGGTCACAGTTCATAAATAATCCCCAATTTCTGCGGACAACTCTTGGGATAAAATAGGCCAACTTTGTAAGCTAAAACTTACATGAATTTAAGATTTTTGAGGATTGGTAATCCAAAGCATTAGCCCTATGATGAATACATAAGGGAACTGGATGTTTCCAGAAAACAAGAATAAGAAAATAGCGCAAGGAATGGGCAGCACGAGATCAGTAAGACGAGCACCCCGATATGAAAAAGCCCGACAGGATGTCGGGCTTTTTTATTGCCTTATGATTTTAATTTCACTTTGACTTTACAAGATTTAATGTTAAGATATATATCAAAGATATATATCTTGGTTTCGGGAGGTAATTATGGAAATTGCGAAAGTATTTCAAACTGGTCGCAGTCAGGCTGTTCGCTTGCCTAAAGCCTTTCGCTTTAATGGCACGGAAGTGGCCATCAAAAGCTTCGGTCGTGGTGTATTACTCATGCCCATCGACAATCCTTGGGATGTCATGTTAGAAGCAATAAATGAGTTTGAGGTTGGATTCCAATTGGAGCGAGCTGATCAAGGCGAACAGCTCCGTGAGGAGTTCAGATGATTTACCTCTTAGACACAAATATTTGTATCTATGTCATCAACAATAAGCCTCAACAAGTTTTTGAGCGCTTTAAGCAATATCAACTCGGCCAGCTTGCGATTTCGAGTATCACGGCATCTGAGCTGGCTTTTGGTGTAGAGAAGTCTGGATCTGAACGCAATAAACAGGCGTTAAACAAGTTTTTGTCACCTTTAGAGATTCTTCCTTACGATGAACAGGCGATTTGGCATTACGCCAAATTACGCCAGAATCTTCAATCTACAGGTAAACCGATTGGCAGCTTAGATATGCTGATCGCTGCTCATGCTTTGGCATTGGATGTTGTATTAGTTACGAACAATACAAAAGAATTTGAACGAATTGATGGTCTGAAGCTAGAGAATTGGGTCTAATCGCTATATCTAGCCCGCCCTATGCAGGGCTAGAATTCGTATAAGAGATTTATGTTAAATGGATACAGCTTTTGAAAATTTTAACTTTGAATCAGAGATTTCATTTTTAATATGATAAAAACCAAAGGATAAAGAAAATTTTGATTTAGGTATGTCATAAGTGAATTTTTCAGGTGATGTAGAGGTTTTTTTATCTTGTCTTGGAACTAAAGAGTCAAGTTCAGATATTTTGAAAGCAGTTATTCTTGTTGCAAGTGAGTTTGACTCATTAGAGACTAATTTTGGTGGAGAAAAGCTATCCTATTGGCAATTTTTAAGAGAGGTATTACGTTCAGGTTTAATGAACATCAGATACTAGATACCATTTTCATCTACGTCAAAGAGAATGAAGAATATTACCCATACCCATTTTTAGAAAATCTGATCACAGGTATTAATCACAAAAGTACGATGCAATCTGTAGCTAATTTATTTGAAACCCCCGAAAGAGAAAGTAACAGTTGGCTTAAATACAAAATATTTGATAATTATTTACATTTTGAGTTTCATAATTCATTAAAATTGAAACAAATTACAATGGGACAATATTAATACCATGTTATTAATTTTTATGTATTTTTTTAAATTTAAACCCTAGATTTGAGTCTAGGATTTTTTAATTTCGTAAAACCGCCATTATGTTAAATTTAGAACATGTTACTTTAAGTTCATAGAGGCTTTGTTGCACAAACCTATCTGTAAAGGCTTTTTCAGCGATATAATTTTCAAATGAAGAAGCCTACACATAAAATCTACCGCACAACCAATTGGCCCGCATATAACCGAGCACTCGTTCATCGCGGAAATATTGCCATTTGGTTTGATCCTGCTACGCAATGGTATGCTCCATCAAAAGGCAAAATAAGGGCGAAATCAAACCTACTCCGATGCAGCCATCCAATGCTGCTTAATGATTAAATCCTTACTCCGTCTGTCTTTACGTATGGTCACTGGCTTTGTGCAAAGTCTGATTAAACTTTGCGGATGAGCAGCTACGAATATCAGTGATATTCGTACACCACGCTTTGTAGAAGACAAAAGCATATTAATATTGCAATCAATTACCAAAAAGTAGCGATGGGCTGCATCTACTCATAGACTCTACAGGCATGAAGTTTCTAGGTGAGGGCGAATGGAAACGCAAGAAATATGGACCTGAATATCGTCGCCAATGGCGTAAACTTCATATTGGCATAGATGCTAAAACTCTACAAATACGCGCTATTCAGCTTACAACCAATAATGTCAGTGATTCACAGGTGCTTGGTGATTTACTTAATCAGATTCCACAAGATGAGCAGATTGACTCTGTTTATACCGATGGAGCTTATGACACCAAGCAATGCCGTGAGGTCATTGCAGATCGGCAAGCGCATGCGGTGATTCCACCTAGAAAAAAATGCGAAACCTTGGAAAGATACAAAGAGCAGCTCGCTAGATCGAAATGAATTACTTCGAACAGATAATCTTGGAAGCAGTGCTTCTCAGGCAGGACACTATGGAAAAAATCAGGCTATCATCGGTGAAGTTTGGTTGAAACTAAGATGCACTGCATTAAATTATTAGGAGATAAACTCAGAGCAAGGCGTTTTGATAGCCAAGTCAATGAGATTCATGCACGTGTAGCAGTCCTCAACAGATTTACGGAATTAGGTCGACCACTTACCCAAATTACGCCTTAAATTTAGCTCAATTAGGGGCGCTTTGCATTTCAAATCTTTGTGCAACAAAGCTGTTTGAATAAAAACTTATCTATGTACCTTCAATTTTAAGCATGGTTTGATCCTATCTTTTCAAATAAATGGCCATGCAATACTCAGTAAAAATAATAGCCCTAATACGGCGCAAATCATTTGCCAAAAACGTAAAGGATCTCGTTCAATGATTGCTGGTGGTTTAGAGTTTAATAATTCTTTGGAAGGATGCATTAGATTATGAATGAGTTCAGACAAGGCCTCAAAACGATGTATCGGTTCAATACTCAGCGCTTGGCCTAAAATTTTATCTAACCATATAGGTAAATCTGGCCGATATTTCCTGATGGAATTATATTGAACTTTTTTCATCTGCTTTAAACTGTTACAGCGAGCTAAATCTGTCCCATAAGGTAATTGTTTGGTGAATAAATAATAGGCCATTACCGCCAAAGAAAATTGGTCTGAATGTACAGATGGCGAATGATCAATAAAATACTCCGGTGCCATAAATGCCAAGGTTCCGAGTGCTCGATTCGCATTTTTAGGATTAATTTCGACCAGGCCTCTTACTGCCGTTGAACCATAATCAATCAGTTTAATTTTCATGGCATTTTCTGCATTTATAACCATGATGTTTTTTGGTCGTATATCCTGATGTAGCATTTCCAGCCGGTGCATTGCATTTAAAGCCAAGGCTGTTTGTTGCAAAATTGGTAAAATCTCATCCAGATTTAAAGGCTTTTCTTGGCGATGCAGCCATTGAGCCAAGGTTTCACCCTGTAAATATTCATAACATTGGAATAAATATTTTTTCTCAGTGTTATGTGGATAACACTGCATCAGGTTGTCATGTTTCAGACGTTTCGATACCCAATCTTCGAGTTGAAACTGCTCTACGGCATTTTTATCTTGCTGTAAATCTACCCCCAAAGTTTTTATAACCAAGGGCTGCTGCTGAGTATCGTGTGCCAAATACAGGCAACTGCGATGATTTTGGTGCAAAATTTTATCAATCACATAGCCTTCAAACACTTCACCTTTACTGAGCTGTTGTGGAAATACATAATCCTGCTGAATATGAAACTGATTCAGTTCAGGCAGCTGTTCTACATGGATCACCTGGAGACTTAAGTTATCATCACTGCCCTGTTCTAAAGCTTTTTCAACGAATGCTTTGGCAAGTTGATTTAAATCTGCATCTACTAAAATTAAATCTAATAATTGTTGATCTGTGACAAATTCATAGACCCCATCCGTCATCAGTAAAAAAATATCTTTTTCTTTGAGCTCAATATTTCGATAATCAATTTCAATACGATAGTCGGCACCTAAGGCTCGGCTAAGATAATGCTCTCTTGAAGACAACCAGACACGATGATCATGGGTCAGTAATTCAATTTCATGATCGCGAATGCGGTAAATACGACTATCACCAACATGAAAAACATGGGCTTGTTGCTGTTTTAAAATCAGTGCAGATAAGGTACAGACATAACCTCGGTCTTTATCAAAACGTCCTTGACTTTGTTGAGTCTGTGCATAAAGCCATGAATTGGTCGCGCGGATCACCCGTTCTGCTGAAGTCTGTGTACTCCAGGCATCTGAAGTAGAATAATAGTCAGATAAAAAACTGCCAACGGCGGTTTCTGCTGCAAGATGACTGACATTACTGCTACCGATTCCATCCGCTATAACACAGGCAATACCTTTCTGTTTCAGCACATGTCCTTCGGGCAGATATACTCCATGGAAATCCTGGTTCTGTTGTTTAATTCCGGCAGTAGAATATTGCCCAATACTGACTTTTAATGTTTTTTTCATGCTGAAAGCTCAAAAAGGGATCTATATGATCCCTTTATAAAATGGTGAATATTAAAATTCTTTTTTAACACCAGTACGGACATGGGTTGTATAAAGTGCCAGACCTGTTAATGCCAAACCACCCACCAGATTACCTAAAGCAACCGGCAGTTCATTCCATAGGAAGTAGTCAGCAATCGAGAAGTCACCGCCCATCATCATGGCAAATGGGAACAGGAACATGTTAACGACAGAGTGCTCAAAGCCCATGGCAAAGAACAGCATAATTGGCATCCACATGGCAATGAATTTGCCACTCACCGTAGTAGACATCATCGCGCCAATGACACCTAATGACACCATCCAGTTACACAGCATGCCACGGATAAAAATAGTCATCCAGCCGGCGAATCCGTATTCGGCATAACCTAATGTCCGCTCCTCGCCAATATGCGCAATTTTCACGCCGACAGGGTTTGGATCCGCTGCAAAACCCATGGTATAAACCGCTGCCATGAGCACTGCAACGACTAAACAGCCTGTAAAGTTCCCTACAAACACCAAGCCCCAGTTTTTTAGAATACGTCCCCATGTCACCCCTGGGCGTTTATCTAGCCATGCCAGCGGCGTAAGTACAAATACCCCAGTTAACAGGTCATAGCCCAATAAATACAACATACAAAAACCAACTGGAAACAGGAGCGCACCAATTAGTGCTGATCCTGTTTGCACGGCTATGGTAATGGCAAATACTGCTGCCAGTGCCAAAATCGCACCTGCCATAAAGGCACGAATCAATACATCACGGGTTGCCATATGTAATTTGGATTCACCCGCATCTACCACTTTTTTTGCAAACTCTGCAGGAGCAAGATATGCCATGTCATCGTCCTCATTTTTAATATCTGGACCTGTTTTTAAACAAAAAGACGCCTAAGGTCTTTGAAACCTTAGGCGTCGTTGCCTTAAATATCAGAACAGGTAATTTTGTTATGGCGCCATTGCCATGCTTGTTATAAATAAAGCAAAAGCTGTGCCATAAATTATTTAAAAATCATTCAATTTTTTACGCTCTATTTAAAGCTACTTTCGTCCTCTAGTTGGCATGAGAACTGCATTAATGAAAATTCACATAAATGTATTTCAAAAATAATCTGGAGATTTTTATGATTACCCATCGTCAACAAGTAACTGACATGATCATTTCAGCGAAAGTTTTAAAGTCAATTAAATGGGCAGATGTCGCCAAAGAAATTGGTCTTTCTAAAGAATGGGTAACGGCTGCCTGCCTGGGACAAATGGCATTTAATAAACAGCAGGCAGAGAAAATTGGTCAGATTTTTGACCTTAATGATGAGGCAGTAGCATGGCTGCAAATTGTACCTTACAAAGGCTCTTTACCAACCAGTGTGCCTACGGACCCTTTAATATACCGCTGGTATGAAGTTGTAAATGTATATGGTTCGACTATTAAAGAGCTGATCCATGAAGAATTCGGTGATGGCATTATGAGCGCAATCGACTTCAGCATGGATATTCAGCGTGAGGAAAACCCGAACGGTGACCGGGTAAATGTCGTATTGTCTGGCAAGTTTTTACCTTATAAAACCTATTAATTAATCGTTTGATAAAGCCATCATATTGATGGCTTTTCATTTCTTCGTAAGGAGATCTTTTATATCACCGTCTTTATCCTTATTTAATTTTGACTATACACAGCTTCTGGGTATAAGAGGAACCGACATCAATATAGTGACAGTTATCAATCTGGGTATGTTTTTTCACAATGGTATACCCTAAATAGGTTTTGAACTGAACCGTACCGGGTTTGTCGGAGACTTTTTTATTTAAGTTAGGCCACCTGACCTAACGGGTTAATCTTATCATAGTACATTGCTTCAAACTCAAAAGGCGATACATAACCCAGTGCGCTGTGTACACGCTCTTTATTAAACCAATCGACCCAGTTTAGTGTCGCAAGTTGTACATCTGCTAAACCTTGCCAATCTGCTTTTAAATATTCAATCACCTCTGTTTTGTATAAGCCATTCACCGTTTCAGCCAGAGCATTATCGTATGAATCACCAG
>NZ_MVOM01000081.1:0-9606 GCF_002018895.1 Acinetobacter sp. MF4640
TTGTTCCATTTTAGATATTTGTTTAAGATAAGATATAACTCATTGAGATGTGTCATAGTATTCGTCGTTAGAAAACAATTATTGTGACATTATTTCAATGAGTTATCTATTTTTGTCGTGTACAGAGCTAAAATTTCACTGAGAACATCCATATATAGCTCCTACGTAAACTGTCCAATAGGTCATGTTATACGAACTATTGAACATATTATATCTATTTTACATGCTGTAAAGTCAGTCTAATCAGTAAGTGGATGAAAACTAAGGAGGCTTTATGAAACTAGATTATGTGATCGTTGCCGGAGGGTGTTTTTGGGGTCTCGAAGACCTCCTTAGGAGTCTGGACGGTGTGACGTCAACGAAGGTGGGCTACTCTGGCGGAGATTTTGATGATCCTACCTACGCCGATATTATAACAGGGAAAACGGGGCACGCCGAAGCGGTTCGCGTGGAATACGACCAAGACGAAATATCTCTCGAAGAGATTCTACATTACTTTTTCAAAATCCATGATCCGACTACGAAGAATCGCCAAGGAAATGATGTTGGCACTTCGTATCGCTCGGCAGCGTTCTATCGTGACGATGCACAGAAAGCGATTATCGAAAACGTGATTGATGAGGTCAATGAGATCGGTCGCTTCGAGAATCCCGTGGTCACGACGGTAGCCTTGGAAAAAGAGTTTTATGACGCTGAGGAGTATCACCAAAACTATTTGAAGAAGAATCCCCACGGGTACACGTGCCATTTTGAGAGAGATTAAACCATGAATCAAACGAAAGAGGAAAAAATGAAAGAACTTAAGAACGTTGTCATCTACACAAAAGACCATTGTCCGTTTAGTAAACGCGTGAAGGAGTACTTAACTTCTGAAAAAGTTGATTTTAAACAAATTCGCGTGGATGACGATCCCAAGACTTATGATGAGTTGAAGAAAAAAACCAACCTTCAAACTGTTCCGCAAGTTTTTGTGGATGGAAAATTCATTGGTAGCGCGACTGACTTCTTCGCGTGGATTGATAGCTAAAGAACAAACCCAAAAATAAAGGAGCAAATTTATGTTCAACTGGGAAAGCATTAACAACTATCTCGATAACGGCACTCCCGCTCCTCCTAGAAAAGTAGAAAAGAGCGAGGAAGAGTGGAAAAAAATTCTGACGCCCGCTCAATTTAATGTCATGCGGAAGAAAGGCACCGAGCGCCCTCACACTGGGGAACTCTGTTCATTTTATGAGGCAGGACGGTATGCCTGCGCGGGCTGCGACACTGAACTGTTTGATTCGAACGTTAAGTTTGATTCGGGAACAGGTTGGCCGAGTTTTTCTGAGCCCGTCGCCGACAACGTAATTCAATATGAACTGGACACGACTTACGGACGAAGAATCGAAGTGCTATGCAATGTGTGCGAAGCCCACTTAGGGCACGTTTTTCCAGATGGTCCTGAGCCCTCTGGGGCTCGATTCTGCATCAACTCGGAGTCATTGAAGTTTGTAGAATAATTTTTAAATCGAGGGGGTTTATGAAAGTGAACCTTTTGAAAAAAGGAGCCGTTCGTGTTGATTAAGCTGTTCGGTCATAAAGACTGCCATAAAACCAAGATTTACCAGTCGTACTTGAAAGAAAAAGGAATCGAGTTTGATTTTTTAGATGTTCACGAAGACGACGCGGCAGCTGATGAACTGCGATCCCTTTATACTACTGGAAAGTTAAATTTCCCGACAATACTGGTTGGGACAAAGAAGCTGAGAAACCCCAAGTTCAAGGATCTCGACAAGTGGTTGGAAGCTTCGATGAAATAACGAGATCTTTTTTTTGAGGATTGTAATTAGCTTAGTAAGGAGTCAGATCAATGATTATAGCAGTTGTCCGCAGTCGTGTTGCCAAGGAGCACGGTGGGGAGTTTGAAAGAAGATACGCCGAGATGTCCGCGCTTGTCGAAGCCATTCCTGGTTACGGAAGCCATGAGCGGTTTTCTTCTCCTAACGGTGAAGATGTTCTAATTGTCGAGTTCCTTACCAGAGAAGCTTTCGATGCTTGGGATAAGCATCCCGAACACAAAAAAGCCAAGATGCTTGGCAAAGACTACATTTTTGAATCGTACGACGTGAAGGTCGGAGAAGTTTTTGAACGGCACACAAAGCCGGAGGTGAAATTATGAAAACGAGAAACGTTTATATCGTAGGTGGAGCTCGGATTCCATTTATGAAATCTATGACCGCATATCGAGACGTCTCAAGTGAAGAACTAATGACGGCGAGCCTAAAGAGTTTAGTTGATAGATATAACTTGGAAGGAAAAACTGTGGGCGATGTAGCCTTAGGAGCTGTCATGCACAGCTCGGCTAACTGGAATTTGGCTCGTGAAGTCGTTCAATCCTCCGGTTTGCATCCAAACACTCCGGCATATAACGTGCAACGTGCTTGCGGAACGAGCTTGGAAAATACGATTCAGATTGCTCACAAAATTTCTAGCCACCAAATTGAAAGTGGCATTGCGGGCGGTGTTGATAGCAACAGCGATTTGCCCATTATGGTTAGTCGAACTTTCGCAAGAAAATTGATTGCGTTGAATTCTGCCAGAACGCTTGGTGAGAAAGTAAAAATCATTTTAGGAATTAAACCTAGCGATCTAAAGCCAGTGTTGCCCGCAGTGGTTGAGCCACGCACCGGAAAATCAATGGGTGAGCATTGCGAACTCATGGTTAAAGAGTGGAATATTTCTCGCCAAGAGCAAGATGAGTTAGCGCTGGCAAGTCACAGAAATGCAGCTCAAGCATATAAAGATGGGTTTTATGATGATCTCGTCTTTCCATTCCAAGGAAATAAGACCGATGGAATTTTGCGTGCTGATACAACTTTGGAAAAATTGTCGAAGTTAAAACCTGTTTTTGATAAATCAGAAAAAGGGACTTTGACGGCGGGAAATTCAAGCTCGCTCACAGATGGCTCGTCCACCGTTCTTTTGGCTTCCGAAGAAGAGGCTAAAAAGAATAATTGGCCGCTGTTGGCCAAGATTGTGGATTCTCATACTTCTGCCGTGGATTACGTCGCTGGCGAAGGTTTGCTCATGGCTCCAACTGTGGCGGTCAGTGAATTATTGAAGCGAAACGGCTTAAAGCTTCAGGATTTTGATTTTTACGAAATTCACGAGGCGTTCGCTGGACAAGTGCTCTGCACGATGAAGGCGTGGGAGTCTGCTGAATACTGCAAAACACGTTTGGGACGATCAGAGCCTCTCGGAAAAATTGACCGCTCGAAGCTAAATGTCCGTGGAAGTAGCATTGCCCTTGGGCATCCGTTTGCGGCTACTGGCGCTAAGATCGTCGGAGTTTTAGCAAAGATACTGCACTCAGCTGGTCCTGGAAAACGTGGCCTTATCGTCGTTTGCACGGCGGGAGGAATGGGAGTGGCTACAATTCTTGAAAGTTAGGAGAAAAATATGTCGGATCTAAAAATGAATAAAGAAGACGGTGTTGAAAGCTATGAATTTGCAACCCCTGAAGCAATCGAAGAAGCATTGAAAATCGGGAAGCTTAGTCAAACGGTTTTCGGCATGGGTTGCTTTTGGGGACCGGATTCTAATTTTGGAGGGACGCAGGGAGTAGTGCAAACACGTGTTGGCTACGCTGGAGCATCAACTCTGGATCCGAGTTACCGCAACATCAACGGACACGCCGAAGTCGTCAGAGTGATCTACGATAAAGACCAAATCAGCTACAGGGAACTTCTTGGAAGTTTTGAATCATGGTCTGTTCATGGTAGAAAGCAGGGCCAGTATCGCCAGATACTTTTTGTTTTTGATCTGGAGCAAAAACAAGTAGCTGAAGAACTGATTCAAGCGATTGGAAAGGAGAAATCTCCCGAGGTGATTGAGGCCGGAGAACAAAATGGTTATTTTTGGCCCGCCGAAGATTACCATCAAAAGCATCGTCTTCGCAGAAACAAACAGCTTGTAAGTCTTGCAGAAGTAGATTTCGGTCCTCGCTGGGATGAACATCTGTATTTTACTAAATTAAATAGTACCGATAGAAAAGGCTTCAGTCTCTCAAGCTGGCTAAAAAAGTTGTCTCCGGAAATGCAGAAAGCTTACCGAATCGGTTAATCTGAAATTGCAGCTGGCTAAAGAACTCTATTTTCTATATGTAAAGAATGTGACGATCTCCTTCACATGGAGTCCAAGAGAGCATAAAAAATCTGTGTAAGTCGCATTACCCATGTATTTGAAAGGAATAAATAATGCCAATATCAGACCAGCTTATCGACCGAAGCAAGACCTCAGTTTTTATGAGGTCTTGAGATCAGCGCAGCATGAACAGATCTCTTACAGTGTGGCGAACACACTGGTTTGATTGCGGCCTTGGGTTTTAGCTTTGTATAACATCTGATCGGCGACTTCGAGCAACTGCTTTTTGTCGTCAAATAAATCAGCGCTGGCCAAACCTATGCTGACCGTTAATTGTCGTAATAACCACTCATGGTTAGCCACTACCAGCCTTAACTTTTCCAGTGTTTTATTTGCGGACGCTGTGTCTGTGCCTGGCAGGATCAGCACAAACTCTTCACCACCATAACGGGCGAAAAAGTCATAGTTCCTGCTATGGCGCTGAAACAGAGCCGCGACTTGACTCAGTGCCTCATCTCCTGCGGCATGACCATAGCTGTCGTTAAAACTCTTAAAGTGATCAATATCAATCAATGCCAGTACAAAAGATTGTCCTGTTCTTTGCCAGCGAGCAAATTCAGCTTCAAACTTGAGGTCAAAAGCTCTTCTGTTGTTCACCCCTGTCAGCGCATCCGTCATGCTGGTATTATGTAATTGTTCGCCGACTTTTTTCAGCTCCAGTATGGCGATCACTTGTCTGGACAGAGCCTGCAAAGAGCTTATCTGCCGCTGGTTCAGCTGCTTAGGAACATGATCATAGACACAAATAGTACCAATCACTGCACCTTCGGGATCAATCAGCGGCGAGCCAGCATAAAATCGGTAGCCAGGTCCTGAAATCACCATAGCATTGGTACTGAATCTGTGATCTAAAGTAGCGTCAGGGACCACCATTACCGCATCAGGTGTTTCCATTGCATACACGCAAAAGGACTCTTTAATTAATACAGAGGTACGCGAAATACCAACTTTTGCAATTAGATTCAGCTTTGTGTCATCGGTTCGCGTCACCATAGCCACTGGTGCATCACAGATATAACACGCCAGTTCAGTGATATCCCGCAGGTTCTGATCTGCTTCAGCAGGTGCTTTTAGTGTGGTTTCTGCACTAGCTGTTTGAGCTAAACTAAAGGTCATGTACTTCTCCGTTTTTCTACTGCATTTTTCAAAGATCCTGCATAGAAAAATGAATTAAATCGTTGATTTAACTCTAGCATAGATCTGTCAGACTTGAAGTTATCTCTGTAGCAATGGTATTGTTTTGTACAATATTCGCCTGCTTGATTTGAGTTTTAGCTGTATTTATAAACTTTTGGCTTTTCCGGTCGCAGGCTCTATAATTTGCTCGTTTAAATCCAACTCTTCGTCTAACGTCATCTATTTAGTGTGCATGCGGCCTCCGGAGCATTTTCCGTGGCTTATTTTACCGAAGCATCGGGATTGCTAAATAGAGCTGAACGCTGTAATGCGCTTTCGAACTGAGCTTTCCGTAACTTCGGCATTAGTTCATGTACCTTGCTTACTGGATGTTGGTTGACGCGCAGCAGCACGTCCGTCAGATAATCGTAAACGTTAATAGCAGTGTTGACCTTGCTTTGAATGACGCCAACATGCTTAGCACCAAGCTCCGTTCAGCAGAATCACAGCCAGTTTTTCAGTTATCCCAAGTGTCACTCTCAGATTAAAGGCCGCCATACCGGATGTAGTGCCAACAAGAAAACTAAAACACAACTTCGCTGATCATCGCTGAGTGTTTATAAATCGTCTCCCATCACCGGTATCGATAAGCAGATAAGCCTGGTTATGCCATTAGCAGTTCTTGAAGCATTCCTGCTTTCAATGTCGTCAACGTGATCACGATTTGAGTTGAGATAACGACTCTGTTGCTGAAGACTCTCAGTTAATTGCCACTCACCAGATTCAAGAACAGCACCCGCTAACTCGGCACATACTGTTGCAAAACCATAAAGCGCTTGATTATCGCGGGTAAAACGCAGCGGCATCGTCTGGCCTTTTACAAGAAGGGACCATTCCAAAACTCTGTACTTACCTTTTAATCGGTTACTGACAAAAATAGTTATACTTGTACCGCTGGCGCCAACAACTAAAAAGCTCGTGATAGCTAGTCCTATCAGAGACCATAACTCTGGTTTCCCACTTAGTAACAGTGGATTAGGCAAATGACTCCTCAAAACGAGATCAGCACCAAGGGTCAGCGCTGTTTTATACACTGCTTGTTCTAATAATGGAGTTGCATTGACCAGTGACGCAACAGCATCACAACTATAAGGTTCTAGAACTGCCGTAGCTCTCAACCATTCTGTTTCATGGGCAATCGCCAACAAATTTGACCAAATTCGAACCAGTGCCGCTATATGAATGGAGTTTTCATCAGTCAGGACGGTTTGATTAAGCTGCTTATCCAGTTCCTGATGCCAGTATTGGTATTGGCTTGTCAAAAGTACAAACAACTCAGATTGAAGCAACTTATTATTAGTTACCGGTCTTATCCTATTTGACATCTCATTGAATAGTTGTATAAATTTTTTGTCTGCTTGTTGCTCACGCTTTAGCAGATCTTGCTGTTGTTGAAGCATCTGTAAATCGTATTCAATGGCCTGCTTAAAAAGTGTGAGTAAGGAACAGTGTTGTGATGCCCGATCTGGGCTTGAAAAGTCCAACATACACAAAGTACCGAAAGTTTTTCCGCTAGGCCAAAGCAATGGCAGGCCATAGTAATAACTAAAGCCTGCTGCAAATGTTGGGTTATTGTTTTCATATCGGGTACCGATTGCATTTTCAACTAGTAATGGCTGGTTACTGGAAATGACTTGGGAACAATAAGTGTTAAGTGCCAATGGAACAGGTTCACCGCAATAAAAAGTTGGTACTGACACACTGCCAACAGCCTGACAAATTTCGTTTTTATCTAATCGATTAATCAGCACACAAGGCACTTCCGCGACTTGAGCCATCGAGTTTACAATGCCTTGCCAGCGCTCTAGGAGCAGAGCGGTTTCTATGCTCAAATCTACTGCCATTTGTTCCCTCAGTATTTAAATAGTCCCCTTTTGCATCATTCGATCTTGTTTATCTCAGAGTATCAAACAGGAAACAAAGTGATTGATGTCAATCAGGGAATTAGCAGCATTGATGCATTAAGCGGCGCACATACACTCTAAGTAAAGTGCTTAAGTCTGATTATGGCAAGAAATTGTTACTTTGTCAGGGATAGTCAACACTTTATTAGCGAGAGACTTGCTTGGCTGACATTTAAGACAAATCGCGAGATTCCAAATCTGCCACCAACAGTCGGAACTGAGTAACTCACTTGAGCTTTAAAAAGTAAAGCATTGAAATATTTATGGTATTTATACATCCTACCTAGCTCACAGCAGAGTTTAGCATCGTGCATTAATATGACCTTACACTAAAAATACGTACTAGTTGACGTCTATCAAACTCGTTTACGAGATAGTGTAGTGGTCGACAAATTTTGGCCACATCGTTATTGCCTAATAACCGATGCTCTCTTTAAATGCGAAATGAGTAGTGCACGCATTTTTAGCCTTTTGGCAAAACGTTGATGTCTCGAAATTTTCAAGCGCTGTGCCTTGTTTATTTTCAGAAACGTCTGCTTTCAGTGAGTTCCTGATGCTCGGGCGCTCTAAATTATGGGTATAGACAATCTGATTTGCCCTATATTTGCAGTTTTTCGTGAACCCTTAATTTCACAACTCTTTTAATCTGATATCCAAAGTCTGCATCCATACATAGCCCCTACGTAAACTGTCTAATAAGTCACATTATACGAACTATTGAGCATGTTATATCTATTTTACATGCTGTAAATTCAGTTCCATTAGTAAATAGATAAAAACCAAGGAGGCTTTATGAAAAATAAATAATGTGATCGTTGCCGGAGGGTGTTTTTGGAGTCTCGAAGACCTCCTTAGAAATCAGGACGGCGTGACGTCAACGAAGGTGTGTAGTGGCACTGAAATGGCGACTGCGCAAGACGTGAAGATGAGCTGTCTGATAGCAACGGATTATCAAGCAGAACCTTCTTAAATACAATTTATTCCACGCCAATACAGCGTGCTGTCTTTCAAATCACTAGGAGAAATTTATGTCACGTTTGAACACCCCTACCACAATCGACGCCGCGCCTACTGCTACCCATACCTCACTCAAGGCTGTGGAAAAACAACTGGGCCGCGTTCCTAACATGTTCCGCGTCGTTGCCAACAGCCCTGCTGCGCTGACTGGCTACCTGCAATTGAGCGCAGCATCAGCACAGGGCGGCTTGGGTACAGCGACTCTTGAGCGTATTGCCCTAGCCGTCGCTGAGATCAACGGCTGCGATTATTGCCTTGCTGCCCATTCCTTCCTAGGCCGTAAGGTGGCCAAGCTTGATGATGCTGAACTCACTGCCAACCGCAGCGGTGCATCAAATGACCCTAAGGCCGACGCAGCCGTGCGTTTTGCTGCCGCCGTAGTCCGCCAGCGCGGGCAAGTCAGCAATTACCAGGTCCAAGCGGTGCTGAACGCTGGCTACAGTGATGCACATGTAGTGGATATTCTGTTGGCTGTTGCCCTGAACACTTTCACTAACTACGTTAACGAAGTGACACAGACCGAGGTCGACTTCCCGGCCGTTCAACCACTAGGCATTGATGTCTAATCCATTGGTGCTCAACTACAGCAATTACCTAAGTTAGGTTCGACTCGAGTAAACATATAGTTTTTCTCAAGAGTCCTCTGTACACGACAAATTTCACAGAACCCTTATCCTATCAGGATTCTGCTTTCTTAAAATTGCCAAAATTTCCTTAAACTCTTCTTTTTTCCCAAAACCAATTAAACGCTGAATCGCCATTTGAACATAGTCTAAACCATAGCGAAATAAACTCATTGAGAGTCGTCCATGCTTCTTTATTTTTATCGCTTTTTTTTGATTATGTTGCCATTCACCCGTTAAGTAACACCAACAGAAGCTTATAGCTAACACCGCAATCAATTTTTTCACTCGTCTAGGGTCTGTCAAGCGCGTATTTTCAAGATTAAACCCGCGTCCTTTGAGACAACTGAATAAGGTTTCAATTTCCCAGCGTAATGCATAATCCTGAATAGCATTGGCATTAAACTGAGGAGAAACGACGAGTAAAAGCTCTCCATTTTCTAACTGTAGTGCACTTATATATAGTTTCACCCGACCAACCAAAATCCGTCGTTTACGACATTCAATTTGACCAACTTTAAGATGGCGAAATAAATCACTAATTTTATGATTCTTTCCTAAATGATTGGTGACAATGAAGTTTTTTTAACACGAATGCAGAAGTTGATGTCTTGTTCAATTAACCATGTAAACCACTGCTCACCGATAAACTCTCTGTCTGCGAACACATTCACAATACGGTCTTTACCAAAAATGGCTATAAA
>NZ_MVOM01000082.1:0-9280 GCF_002018895.1 Acinetobacter sp. MF4640
GGCCCGGGCAGTCTACGTGTGCGTAGTGACGAGTTGGAGAATCGTATTCTACGTGTGAAGTATTAATTGTAATACCACGTGCTTTTTCTTCTGGTGCAGAGTCAATTGCAGCGTAGTCTTTCGCTTCACCACCGAATTTCTTCGCACATACAGTTGCAATTGCAGCTGTTAAAGTTGTTTTACCATGGTCAACGTGACCGATTGTGCCCACGTTAACGTGTGGCTTATTACGTTCAAACTTAGCCTTAGCCATGCTCATCTTCCTCGTTTACGTCGAACACAGGTATAAACAACTCAGTATCGACACATCGCCTAAAAAATCAAACACCAAATACTTGAAAAGCAGACTAATAAGCCTGCTTCTTTAAAAATTTGTAGAAATTCTACTAAACTGTAATCTGGAGCTCTTATCGAGATTTGAACTCGAGACCTCTCCCTTACCAAGGGAGTGCTCTACCACTGAGCTATAAGAGCAAATATAAAACTTCAAATGGAGCGGGAGACGAGGGTCGAACTCGCGACATGTAGCTTGGAAGGCTACCGCTCTACCAACTGAGCTACTCCCGCACGATGTTGGTACAAAGACCACTTTCTTGAAGTCTTAAAATTGGTGGTGAGGGAAGGATTCGAACCTTCGAAACTTTCGTAGCGGAGTTACAGTCCGCCCCCTTTGACCGCTCGGGAACCTCACCATTTTACACTTACTTCAGTGTCGTTCTTTACTTAACTCACTCAACTCTCTAAGATGGTGCCGGCACACGGATTCGAACTGTGGACCTACTGATTACAAGTCAGTTGCTCTACCAACTGAGCTATGCCGGCGTTTCTTAGTGTTTTGTACGTTTCGTATCGGAACGGTGTGCAGTTTAGCAAAACTCAAAATCCTTGCAAGTGTTTTTTTCAAAAAAAACGTCAAAAACTCACAAAATCAATCCGTTTGACGATAATTCAACCGCTTTGATCACTGCGCGAGCTTTTATTTGGGTTTCATTCCACTCAGATTCAGGATTTGAGTCATAAACAAGCCCCGCTCCTGCCTGAACATAGACCTTATTTTCACGAATAACGCAGGTACGAATCGCAATCGACATGTCCATTTCACCATGCCAGCCTAAATAACCAACAGCACCACCAAAAATTCCACGTTTTACGGGCTCTACTTGGTCAATAATTTCCATCGCACGAATTTTTGGTGCACCTGAAAGTGTGCCTGCGGGAAAAGTTGCTTTAAAAACATCCAAGGCATCCACATCATCACGAACTTCGCCTTGCACATTGGAAACAATATGCATGACATGTGAATAACGTTCGATCACCATTTGATCAGTCACTTGCACTTTGCCAATTTTCGAGACGCGACCGACATCATTTCGCCCCAAGTCAATCAGCATTAAATGTTCAGCAATCTCTTTTTCATCCGACAGCAAGTCTTGTTCAAGTGCTAAATCTTCTTCTTTGGTTTTACCACGCGGTCGCGTACCTGCCAGCGGACGTACGGTTGCAATCCCATTTTCAAGGCGAGATAAAATTTCAGGGGAAGAACCGACAATATGAAAAGGCTGATTATTTTCCAAAGTTTGCCCTTGCACCAAGAACAAATAAGGCGATGGGTTCAAATGACGTAGCGCCCGATAGACTTGTAAAGGTTCACCATCAAAGTCAGAGACCATACGATGCCCTGGTACCACCTGCATCACATCGCCCGCACGAATATACTCTTTCACCGTTTCAATCGATTCTAAGAATTTTGCTTTGCCCGTGAGTGACTCAAAATGCGGTGCAGTATGCGGCGTGGCTTTTAAACTAATTGGCGTTGCGAGCAAATCTTCCAAAACATCCAGTTGCTGCTGGGCTTGGCTATACGCATCTGCGTCAACTTCATCGACATGCACGATCAGGAATAGCGTATCTTTTAAGTTATCAAACACAATCACTGTTTTAGACAACATCATCCAAATATCAGGCAAACCCACTGGATCTGCTTCTGGCGCATTATTTAAACGCGGTTCAATATAACGTACCGCATCATAACCAAAGTAGCCCACCAAGCCCCCTGTAAAGCTTGGCAGAGCAGGTAAATCAGCTTGAGTAGGTACTTTATACTGCGACTGAAAATCTCGAATAAATTGGAAAGGATCTGTACAAGGTTGATTTTCTATAGTGCCATCGGCTTGTTGAATGGTCAGCTCACCCGCGTTGCATGAGAACACGGTAGATTCACCTAAACCAATAATAGAATAGCGTGCCCAGTTCTCCCCACCTTCCACAGATTCAAACAAATAGGCTTGCTTATGCTCTTTCAGGCGAGCAAAGACCGACAATGGTGTCTCAGTATCGGCTAAGCGCTGACGATAGACTGGAATCAGGTTATACCCTGCTGTTTTGAGTTGATCGAATTGAGTTTGCGTTGTCATGAGTGTTCTCTATTTTTTCAATATGGCGTGATTAGTTTTTTAAAATTAGTGGTTTGAGTTTCGCCATCGAAAAGTCATATGTTTACTCATGTTCATTCCTTCGTTTGCAAAGTTACCCGATCAGTTCACACAGATTATCCACCACTTGCTGAGGCTGACAGTCTAAAATATTTTCACCATGATTATAGCCATAGCTGACCACAACACAATCAATACCCGCACGGCGTGCAGCCTCAACATCATTAGATGAGTCCCCAATCATTAAGACCTGATCTTTGCTTTGTGCATATTGCTCAACACAATGTAACAATTGGCGTGGATGAGGTTTGCGCTCTTCAAAACGATCGCCGCCGATGACATCAGCAAAATAATGGGTCATGCCTAAGTGATCGACAATAGCACGTGCAGGCGCTTCAGGTTTATTGGTCACGCAAATCATGGTTTTCTTTTGTGCCAAGCCCCATTCTAAAAACTCAAGAATGCCATCGAAAGGCTGAGTTTCCACACATGGGTCGGCATTATAAATTTTTAAAAACGTCTCCAACAATTGTTGTTGCTGAGCAGGATCGACTTTACCTGTTAAATGTTGCAAGGTACTTTGACAAAACAGCGCTGTTCCCTTCCCAACCCAGACCCGCACCTGTGCTTCAGTAACGGTAGGCAGTTGCAATGCATTCAGGCTCATATTCATGGCACGATGTAAATCTGTTGCTGAATCCACCAAGGTTCCATCTAGATCGAAAAGTAAAACCTCTCGCTGTGCCACATTTGCAATATTCATTCACCCTCACCTTTTTTTATCATCTACTGCCCAAAAACAATCAAGGCATGCTTGAGCATGCCTTGATTGTAGTGTGCTCTGCGTTTTATTTGAACATCAGCCAAGCAATAATCGCTAAAATAATCAAAACAATAATCGAGATTAGCCCTAGCGAGGCATTTTTCTGAGTTTCAGACTCTTGCGCAACCTGTGCTTTTGTAGCCTCATTATTCTCAACCTGAGGTGCGCTGCTTGGCGCATTCAAATCCACCCCTGCAGGAATAGGAGCGGGTTTCGGAATACCAACATTTTGCGGCATACCATCACGCGTTAAACTCACATTACCATCGCGCTCTTTTAGCTCAGGCATGCCCTGATCGTTCATATGCTGTGCTGCCGTTTTCGGCTGTTCTGGCTCAACAACAAGCGTATCAGCACTCACTTCCGCTTGAGCCGTTTCTGATGCAGCTACCGCTTCAGATGGCTGGCTAATCGGTGTTTCAACCACAGTTGCGCCCAAAGTTGCTGCGTCTACCGATGCCACCACATCTTCTAACGCTTTCGCAGGCTCAAAGACCGAAAACTTTAAGCTTGCAAACTGGACGATATCACCCTGTTTCAACAAGGTTTCTGCCGCAATTTGCACATCATTCACATATGTGCCATTTGAAGAACCCAAGTCTTGTAAAAACAAAGACTGATCTTTCAGTAAAAAGGCCGCATGTTTACGCGAAATTTCAGATTGTTGTAATAAAATATCCGCTGTTTGATGACGACCGACCAACATATCACGGTCAATGCTAATTTCCTGACCCGTTAATTCGCCAGTAATTGCTTGTATTTTCCAAGTCATGACTTATCTCTCTATGTGCTGATTTATGATAACACAGAGAATATTCTTTACCATTTCACCTCCATAGATGAATGGCAGGACAGCTAGGCTGAACCTATCGAGACATTCTCAGTATATCGCTCAGGGATGGAATAGCTTGTCGATACCACCTGTACCATGTGTGCCACACGAGCACCTTGAACATTTTGTATCATTAAGTTCAAGCCAATCTGGGGCTGAACCGTTGGATATAGCTGACGCGAGGTGGTATTTTTAGGAACATTAGCAATCGGCTGTTTACGAATCGCAGGTTCAATAGCCACAGGCGTTGTTTCAACCATCGGTTGCGTTGTGGTTGGACTGCTTGGCACCTGTTGATACGATTGTGGCAAGGTCGGTTTGGTTGATGTCACAGGCAAACGCTGTTGGAAGACATCATCGGCATTTTCAGGCAACTTAGCAAAGCTACCATCTTTATCCATGGCCAACTGCAAACTATAAAGCTGACTGTAGCGCTGCTGAGAAAGGCGACGTGCAGACTCCCCATCCCCCACAATCGTCGGATGAATGAAAACCAGCAAATTGCGTTTCTGATCTGACTTACCATCTGAGCGGAACAAACGTCCCAATCCCGGTATTGCACCAAGGCCTGGGATCGATTGGCGTGAATAAGATGTGTTATCTGAAATCAAGCCACCTAAAACGATGGTATTGCCATGTTCCGCCAAAACCGAGGTTTTAATCGCACGTTTACTGGTGACCAAATCCTGCGCTTGACCTTTATTGGCTTTGACATCCGAGACTTCTTGTTCAATCTCTAAGCGGATGGTGCCACCTTCACCAATATGTGGCACCACCTTAAGCGTTACACCCACATCTTTACGCTCGATGGTGGTGTAAGGGTTGGCTGTACCTGAAGAGGTGGTAGAAACTGAGCCTGTTACAAACGGCACATTTTCACCCACGACGATATAAGCCTCTTCATTGTCCATGGTGACAATCGATGGGGTAGACAGCAGATTCGACTTGGTATTACTTTTTAACGCCTGGATCATTGCGCCATATAACTGACGCGAGCCATCACTACCTTCTTTATAATCCCCAAGGATTAACGAGCCACCCGCGCCAATTGCACTTGCAGCCCCCGCACCGCCACCCGTTAAATAATTTGCAGCAATACTTTTGAGACTCGAACCAATATTGTCAAAATTGATAATCCCAACACCACTACTTAAATCACCCATCGCCCATTGCACGCCCAACTGATCAGCATCGTTACCTTCCACTTCGAGAATAGTCGCCTCAATCAGGACTTGCTGACGACGGGTATCCAACTGCTGAATGGCAGACTCGATTTCACGCATCAACTGAGGGTCTGCTTTGACCACCAATGCATTTTGCGAACTATCGGCAATAATACTGACCCCATTACTGTTAAAGCTGGTGATGTTATTCTGATTGCGATTGGACTGGCTATTTAAGTTAATACTTGGGGTGGAAATCTGTGAAGATGAACCTTCACTCGAGCTATTACTTTGGTTATAGCTGGAACTACTATTGTTATTACTGTCGTTAGACGGGCTAGAATTAACAGCCTGCCCTGAGACTAGACCTTGTAAAATTTCGGATAAACTTTTGGCGCTGGCATATTTTAAGCGGAACACCTTCAAGCCACCCAGACGCTCCGCAGCAGGTACATCCAGCATCTCGATCATTTGGCGAATACGTTTACGCGTCGCGGTATCCCCTTTTAGAATAATTCGATTAGTTCGATTATCTGCAATGATCCGTATTCTGGAACCTTTTAAATCTTTGATCGAGCCCGTTCCGCTCATACTTTCTAGTAATCCAATCATTTCTTCAGCCTGACTCGATTGCAACGACACCGCTTCGATGTCATTTTGTCCCGTCCCATCCAAGTTACGAATAATCGTCTCAAGCTGATAAATGTTGCTGGCGCGATCAGACACAATCAGTGCATTGGTGCCATTCACCGCAGATAAATGTGCAAACTGCGGCATCAATGGGCGCAGTGCAGGAATCAAGTCATTGGCATTGGTGTTTTCCAGCCAAATCACCCGCGTCACAACCTGATCGCCTGTGGCGCGGTGACGAACATCATAGGGAATGCCTGAGCTTTTGACATTACTGTCAGGCACAATTTTAATGGTCCGTCCAGAAGGAATCGCAACCACACCATTGACATTCAAGACCCCTAAGAACAAGTCGTAGACTTCCTGCTTATTCAATGCTTTGTTTGAAATCACCGTGACATTGCCGCGTACCCGTGGATCAACTGCAAAGTTTTTCCCCGTAATATCTGCAACTTCATTAATAAATGCAGTTAAGTCTGCATCGCGCAGATTAATTTTCCATGTTTGTGCATAGCTGGCTGTACTCACCATGGCAAGCAAAGGCGCTGCGATTGTCAGTGCCCAAACAGGGCGGTGATTCAATAAAGCCATAAATCCAAGTCATTCCTAACTAATATTGGTGATGTTCGATCACTGAAAATTCTGTTGTACCGTAATGATACGATCACCACGTTTCACTTCTATTTTTACTTGTCCTTCACGGCGCGCACGTTCTAACAACTGCGCGTCGTTTTGCCCCTGTCCGATCGTTTGACCATTTAAAGATATAATCTGATCCCCTGCCTGCAAGCCTAAACGGCTTCGCAGTGCAGCTGGTGTTTGCTCAGTGACTTGATAACCCTGCCCTGTGTTATTGGTATTTACACCCAAATCTTTTAAATATTGCTCACGATCTTGTTGTAAGTTCTGTACTGCTTGGCCTAATGCTTGCTGCTCTTGACTCACAGCAGGCACTGCAACGGGTGCTGTTGCTGGGGGCACAATTTGCTGATCTAAATTATCAATCCCTTGAAAGAACAATTCTCGGGTTTGCCCACTGTTATTTTTGAGAATCGCGCGATCCCAATACACCTCTGACAAATAATAAGCGCTGCCTTCGATGTTTTCCCCCACCCGATAGCGCTCTGCTACATTATTTACCTTAATCACGGCAGATGAGAACTGACTGGGTTGCCCAACCACCACACCTTGTAGCTGTAAATTGAGCTGATCATCTGCGGGATTCTTACTTTGCTCTGCAAATAGCACAAAATTGGTAATATTCGGAACTTGAGGTTGCTGTGAACCCAATTCAACACGTGGCATTTGCATAACTTGTGGTGGCGCCACCCAAAGCCAAAATAAGCCAGCCAACTTCCAGCATAGTGCCAAGATCAAAAGCATTAAGCACAGTGGTGCTACGCGTTCAAATTGTTTGAGATTCAGCTCTGGTAATTTTTGCAGATCAAAACCCATTAAAAGCCCCCACTAAGCAAAGGCTGACGTGAACTCACCACATAACTATCTAGGCCTGCTTTGCCTTGATATGACGGGACATTCAACATGAGACGTTGGGTTAATTGCACATCTAACATCAGACTTGGGTCGATGGTCAGGTTCATCAGTTTTTGTTGTCGTTGATCGCGTAAATCGACCATCAGCTTATTTTGCTCCTGCGACAAACGACCCGCTAAGGATGGAATCTGCATTTGTTGTGGGCGCTGCGTAAAGATATACATGAGTTCGCCGCCTGCCCATTGTATTCCCCCATCCACTTGGTCGAATCCTTGCTCTTTTTTATAATTAAAATCAATTTCTTGTAACTGAATCGCATTACTTGGCCATTGCCAATTGGCCAACGACTTTAACGTTTCGGGTGCAATTTTTCCGTTTAAATCACGCACCATTATTTTTTTTCCAAACCCATAGGCCAAAACGCCTTCAAGCTTGGTATTGGCACTATAAATTTCGAGATTGGCCCCTGCACGAAGAAGCAGTAAATCTAAAGGTCGGGTGGTCCAAAGCACAGTTCCACGTAATTTTCCAGTTTGCCAATCGGCCTGTCCATGCCAAATATTACCGCTGACGTTATGTAAAACTTGGTTGTTTTTATAAAATTTTGCAATGAGCCATGCCGCAGGAATTTGCAGCAAAACAAAAATTAAAAAGGCAACGACTGCAAACATCCACCACGTGATGTATCTAGGTTTTGTGATTCTCCCACCACGAACTTTCAATTATTCTTCCTTGCTTCATTTCTTGTCTTTCTTTGATAGACATTATGCATAATTTTACAACAACACCAAACTTTAACTATAAAAAAAACCAAGCAGATGATGCTTGGTTTTTTGAGCTTATGTCACATCTGTGACAAGGTGATGACTTAGATTAGAAAATCTTCAAGCTTCGCACCTTTTTCCAACTGAGCCACTAACCAACGTGGTTGCTTACCACGGCCAGTCCATGTCTCAGCAGCATTGCCTTTGTTACGGTAACGCGGTTCAACCGACTTACGTGTGCCTTTTTTACGCTTGGTCGCGCCAAACTCTAAAATTTGTTCAATGCTTAAGCCTACATTTTCCGCAATCACATTAATTTGAGTATAAGCATCTTCAATTGCTTGATCTTTTTTAGATGCAATTAAAGCTTCCGCTTCGATTTGTAGACGCTTTAACTCTTCTACGGATAAATTACTAATATCTGGCATTACATTAACTCCATTAACCAACATTTTATTTACTGAGTCTATTTAATAATATTTTGATTAGACCAAAGACTCAACTCATCCATGACTTAAACAACAATACTTAGACAATATTTATATAGTCTAACGACTTTTAAAATAAATAAAAAGAGATTTATATTTGGTGACCGACGGTTAACTCAAATTCTTTAAGTTTTTGATGCACCAGTTCAGGAATTAATGTTTTCTGCATATTGGTTTTATCGACACAAACAATGACCGCTTCTGCTTCCGCAACTAACGCTTGTTGCTGTTCACTCCATAATAAATAGTGCATACGAAATGCACTATTTCTGAGTTCTTCAATACGTGCACTAATTTTTAATTGGTCTGGATAAAATACTGGTTTTAAATATTTGCACTGATTTGATGCAACAACGGTCAGTACATCCGCAGATAAAATACCCGTATGTTCAATATAAGCCAAACGCGCACTTTCAACATAACGATAATACATGACATTATTAACATGACCAAAGGCATCCATATCTCCCCAAGCCACGTGTTGAGTATAAACCAATGGGTAATCTAAGACGCTCTGCATTATGCACGGCAGAGTAAAACTTGAAGTGCGACATAAACCACCTAATTAATTTAAAGGGTTTATGGAGTATATAAAATTGTCATACCATCATCTTAACTTTGAAGATCGTACTGCATTAATGCTTGAGTCAAGAA
>NZ_MVOM01000083.1:0-8822 GCF_002018895.1 Acinetobacter sp. MF4640
GTTTGCCTTTTGATGGCGCATACCATTGCGTAGCAGGGCGAATTCAAACCAAATGGCAATATTTCCGCGACTCATGAGTGCTCGGTTATATGCGGGCCAATTGGTTGTGCGGTAGATTTTGTGTGTAGGCTTCTTCATTTGAAAATTATATCGCTGAAAAACCCTTTACAGATAGGTTTGTGCAACAAAGCCCCTTTGGAGTAGTGACTTGGAAAAGGAAAGAGCTTAAAACCAGTGTTCTACGAAGAGCAGACGAGCAATTATATCTTGCTAAAGCAAATGGTCGTAACTGTATATCTCCACACTCAGTACCTTAAGCTAAAATCCATTTAAAGCGATAAGTTACCCCAGTTAAAACTTTCTAAGCTCGATATTAAAACTCTAGATCCTAAAAAGTCGCATTTTCTAACCTTCATTAAAAAATGCGACTTCATACATTTTAAAATTTATAATTTAACGCAACTACAGCAGACCTGCCGTCTCCCATATAGCCAGTTTTGTAGTTTGCAATGATGCGGGTGTAGTACTGCTCATCAAATAAATTATTAATATTTAGTGACACACGGGTTTTCTCATTAAGATCATAAGCACCATACAAACTTGCTACAACATAATCTTCTTGTTCCGCTTTTATTAGGTTAGGCTGAGCTCGTGTTCCCATATTGATATAATCATAGCTTGAACCATACCAATTTAAACTACCGCCAACTCTCAATCCAGAAAGATCACCACTAAACTGGTAGTTTGTATTGAATTTAGCTGTTTGCTTTGGATTTGCGGTATTAATTTTTTTGCCTTTCGCATCCTCTGTGTCATTGTATGCATATCCAAATGTAAGCGTCCATGCATCCGTAAGTTGACCTAATGCTTCAACTTCAAAGCCTTTCGTTTTAGCACCTTTCACAGCTCTATAACGCGCTTCAATGCCATTTAACCCAGTCCCAGCGATTTGTTCAGCGACATTGTCTTTTTGAGCATAGAAAACTGCCGCATTGACGTCTAGCCGATCATCAAAGAAACTGTTTTTTAAACCTAGCTCTGTATTACTGCCCGTAACAGGATCCAAGAAATTATCATTAGCATCTAAACTCGACTGTGGTTTAAAGATTTCGGTATAACTTGCATAAATAGTGCTAGTTGGAAAAATGTTATACGTAGCAGCCACATAAGGCACAAAAATACTAGATTGCTTTTGCTTTGAAGTCGTACTGATGAGTTGGCCTTGATTGAAGTTACGGGTTTTAGTCTCCCAGTCAGACATACGTCCACCGGTGAAAATCTTAAACTTGTCTGCGATGTTCCATCGTGTATTAATAAAAGTTCCAAACATTTTGGTGTCTGTTGTTTTGTCTACACCCGTTCTTTCTGGTTTGAAATCAGGAGATGCATTTCCGTAGAAATGTTCAATATCATTAATTGTATTTCCTGCTGAGTAAGTAGGGTAAGTGAGTCCATATTCATTAGCTTCTCTATCCCAACCATTAAAACCAAAGACCACTTGATGTTCTCGGTTAAATAAATCGAATAGTCCATTGACTGTTAAATCATATGTATTTTGGTTCAAATCCCCTTCAGATGCCCAATGTGAATAACTTAAACCCGTGCCATCTTTGTTTAAGTTTCCATTGTATGCATATGATGTTTTAGCAAATGCATCCAGATCCTGTCGACTGAATGAAAGTTTAGCCTTCCATCTGTCATTAAAGTTATGGTCTAAATACACATAACTATTTTGTAATTCACGTTGCCATCTCACCCAGTTCATCGAACCAAAGTTATCTTCTGATGAAAAGCTAGTTTGACTCCCATCGCTATAGAAAATTGGTACACCTCCACCAAGACTGTGAGGGTCATCATCTTGGTAATCAATACCCAAAGTAAGTTGAGTTTGATCAGTGAGTTTAGACGTTAATGATCCTGAAATCGTTGTTGTATTCTTTTCATAATAATGTTTCCCTGTTCTACCGTCTGATGTCGCAACAATTAAACGTGCGTTAAGTTTATCATCAGCTAACAGCCCGCCACTAATATCTCCAGTAAATCTTCGCCCATCGAAAGTATCGTAACTTGCTCCAAGCTGTGCATTAAGCTCTTGTGTTGGTTTTTTATGGACCATATTAATTGATGCAGAAGGCTCACCCAGCCCAGTGTTTAGGCCATTTACCCCCTTTAAAACTTCAATGTGATCATAAATTGCCGTATCAAACACAGGCATAGCAATTACGGAACCACTAACACCTGAATAAGATGATGCAATACCATCAATTTGAATATTATCGACTGCAAACCCACGAACGTTGTAATTTGGGCGTTCGCTATCGTTATATCCAATACTTACTCCGGGTACTTGTTGCATCACGTCTGCAACAGTCGCTAAGCCTTGATCCTGCATTCTTTGCTGTGTAACAACAGTCACTGTCTGAGGTGTTTCCTTCAATGCAATATTCATTTTGGTTGCTTGAGAAGACTTACTCTTTTTATATTTTTTACTGTTTTCCGTAGCATCCTCCCCGTCTTCAGCCTGCACCACTATAGGAGCTAAACTTGCTACTGGCTCAGATGCTGCTGCATAAAGATATGAACTAAATAAAGGAGTTGAAAGAACGATAAGCCAAATTTTATTAGGTGGGAAATACTGCATACCACAAGTTACCATTTGCAAATGAGAATCATTGTATACTAATTATCATTTACATATTCTGCACAAATAGAATATTTACACAAAATAATTGAGTGTTTATGCGCATGTTCTACATTTATAGGTTATGAGGACAGATCATGCGTATTCTCTCAAGTCCCCTAAAAATTTGTAGATTCGAAGTTTACAATCAGGTCTTGTAAGTTGCCTTCTCGTCGCGTGTAATTCGACGAGAAGTTAGTTTGAGGTATTAATCATACAAATAATTCAGATGAGTAAAATTACATGAAGGCCATTCTAGTTCCATGAGCTCTAGAATGGCCTTGCATAAAATAATGATGTTATATGTTAAATCTTAGGAATTTAACTAAAAATGTTATCCCGATTATTTTAGATAGAATTAAAAAGTTCTACATAACATGCTTCAGGCACCATTAGTAATTAATGGCATAACTTAGTGCAAAAGTACGACCTTCCGCTGGGATCGCTAACAATGAGTTGGCATTGGTCACTGCTGCTTGTTGGGCGAATACAGTTTTATATTGATTACCCCATAGATTATAAACACCAAAGTCCATACGGCCTTTCGCTACTGGAAAATGTGCTAATACATCCATAGTCGTATAACCTTTAATCTCTGCTGCACTGTTACTATCACTCAATCCAGCTGCTTTTAACTCTAGGTCATCTTTATAGGCTTTGTCAGTTCCTTTGATTGCAAGCATTTGAGCACGTACACCATAGCCATCTTCATTATTCCATTCTGCAAACAATGTGCCTTTCATTGGTGAAACTGCAAAAGCATTTAACTCATGCCAGTTATTGGCCACATCCTGATACTGGCCTCTTGTATAACCCAAAGTTCCACCCACCTTATAATTTTCCATAAATGGGTAACTTACTGTTGCCTCCGCACCATAAACTCGCTGATCTGTGTCGACAACATTTACAGATCGATCCGAGTTAAATTGAACGACTTTATCAGAGGTATTATAGAAACCTGTTAAGCCCAAATTTAAGCCTGTGTCTTGATTTAAGCGCCAGCCGAGTTCATAGCTATTCACAGTGATTGGAGCAATACCAGATGTGGTTAAAGTATATGCTGCGACATCACGTAATACACGCTGTACATCTGGATAGCTATAGCCTTGTGAAAAATTGGCATAGACTTGTTGAGTATCAGTGAGTTTATAGACAGTGCCTAAGTTAAACAGAAATTTATCCGAGTCTGTAGAGTCTGCCGCCATTAATGTATAAGGCTTACGCGCCGTTAAATAGCTTTCAGTGTCTGCCTGAACATATTGGTAACGTACCCCAGCTTGAATATTAAGCTGATCAGTTACGGCATAGTCCCCTTGTATAAAGGTACCAATATTCTGAATTTCAGTATCTGGTCCTGAGCCTTGTTTTTCTCCAGTTGGGGTATAAACTAAACCATTATTGCTTGGCGTGTAGTAGTCTGCCCACTGATGGTCTTTTTCCCAATCATAGTCTAAGCCATAAGTTAGTTTTAAATCACGGTCAGCAACTACAAGAGCAGACTGTAAAGTTGAACGAATCCCAGCATAGTCCACATTAGATTGACTTTGCTTTACATTCACACCATCTGCTGAATAGCCATAAGGTACAAAGCGAGACTTCTCATTTCGATAGTATGCTTCAACATTCAAAACTTGCCCTAAAAAATCCTGATTTTGGTACTGCGTATTAAAAGCATAACGTTCAGTAAAAGGCTGATTATCTAAGCTCCAACCTTTGACCGCTTTGTAAGATGGATCTGTTTTTGTGAGTAAATAAGAATAATCAGGCCCATATTCTGTATCTTGTTCATCTTTATAGTACTGAGCACCAAAACTTAAACTTTGGTTGTCAGTTAAATTAAAGTTTAAACGACCATTCACATCAATAGTATCGGTATCCATGGTGCTGCCCTGCCAAGGGCTTAATGAAATACGATCCCCATTACCATCAAATTGAGAACCTCGATTGGTATAGTCTATGCCAAGAAAACCATCGACTTTATCATTTGCAAATGAAGCTGTTTGTCCCACTTGATAAGCTAGGCTGTCACCGCGGAAATTATCGGCAGATGTCACACCCAATTTGGTTTGAAAACTGACTGGTTCTGATTTATCGGCACGTTTGGTAATAATATTAATAATCCCGCCTGTCGCACCTGAACCATAAATACTGGTCGCACCAGAAACCACTTCAATGTGATCAATCATATTTGGGCTAATACTATTTAACTGACGTGACACATCACGTGAACCTGTTTGTGATACCCCATCAATCATTACAAGTACATTACGTCCACGCATAGTTTGACCATAATTACTACTCGTTCCACTGCTTGGTGCTAAAGATGGAACCAGTTGCGCCAAAACATCTGCAACTTTACGACCTGGGCCAGCCTGTTGCGCAATTTCATCAGCAGAAATGGTTTGGACAGTTCCTGCAATTGCGGAAATGCTTTTCGGTGTACGTGTTGCTGTCATCACGATAGTTGGAAGTTTAGCTTCAGTATTTTGTGTTGTAGAGTCATTTGTTGCTGTGTCTTCAGCATACAGTTGGGTACAAATAGCTGCCGTAAGTAGACAAAGACTAAAGTGTGACAAGCGCATTTTTATTTCTCTTCTGTAAAATATTTACGAGAATGATAATTATTATTATCTTTATTGTAAAACTTTTTATTATATTTTTAATGCAGTAAATTCTATCTTGAATACGAAAAAGCAGCCTTCATTTCAAACAGGTGTTGATCGTCATACGCTAGCATTTCTATACTTACTTTCAATGAGCTCCAATACGATATAGGTCATATTGTCATGCAGCAGACACCTATTATGAATTTGGTTTTTAAAAACCCATTTTCGGAAAACTTTCTGTGAACTCATTTAGGAGCGAATTGAGCTAGGAATATAACGAATAATAGGCAAAGGGCTGCATCGAGAAACCAATCATTGGAAGAAATTTGGAGATTAAGAATTCCTCGGGGACAAGCTAACAATCATTAAACCTATAATATTTATATAATAAAATGAATTTTTCTTGACATTCACAGAAGATTTTTTGCTAGGAATACTTTTTAGCTATGTCATTAAACTACTTATTAACAAAAGTATTCTGCCTGACATAGCCCTCTTCAAATTATCTAAAATAACTGTTCTATAATTCAAATATATTTGAGGAGGAGTAATTGGGGTTGGTTAAGATAATTGTTGTATTAGTCATCACGACCAAATTAAAACTAATAACATTCAGATCAACTTAAAAATTTTATCGCTATTAAGACTTTGGAAGAACATTTCAAAACCAGGACGAATATCTTCGCCATCAACAGTGATATATCTTAAATTTGAATGCAACATTGTACTGCAAGAGTTTTTATCTACAGTTGCCTGAATAGAGTATTCAGTACCGAATTGATCTTTGACAGTAACATTTTTCTTTAACATTTTTTCTATACCTATAATATTAATTCATTTAAAAAACAATATAATCAAATATTTAGTTAGGCAACTTTATAGTTAAATTTAAATAATTGATTTAAAGCGGTATAGAATGTTCTACCATCTAAATTTAAGTCCACTTCGATTCCAGACTGAAGCAGCACACGCTTACCCACCTCAATAGATTTGAAGCCGTCACGGGTATTTTGCATTTTATTTAGAGGAATTAACGAGACTATAATTTCAGTACCATTTGAAGATTTAGCAATTAAGGTATTAAGTTTTTTCAATTTTCACCAGTTTTTTTCATATATTCCAACAAGGAATAAATATTTAATTAATAATTTTTAGTCATTAAAAAAGCACTGTTCAGTGCTTTTTTATATTTAATGCTTCTTATAAAGCAACAATATTTACAGCATTTGGGCCTTTTTGACCTTGCTCTATGCTGAATGACACTTGTTGGCCTTCATGCAATGTTTTGAAGCCTGAACTAGCGATTTCGCGAAAGTGAGCAAAAACATCTGGACCAGATTCTTGTTGAATGAAACCAAAGCCTTTAGTTTCATTAAACCATTTAACTGTACCGGTAACTGTAGTAGACATAATATATCCTGCTGAATTTTAATAATTTTAGTCAAAAATAAATGACTAGATGTAACTTTGAAAATAATAAAAGTGGAGCTTAATATCTGAAACAACGGAGGATTATGACTAAAACTGCGATACTTAAAGAAGATTTACTAAACATTACTTTTTTCTAGTTAGGCCAAGTATACATGAAAAAAAAAAATATTCAAGTTATTTATAGCTGTCATAAATTTTAATTATATTAGGTGTTTCCTGCAATCAATTGAAACGTCCTTAAAAATAGTAGTGTAGCATCTAAAAAAAGCCCTAGTCGTGTGCTGAGCCTTAGAATAGCTTGAACCAAAATATTGAGGCTAGAGGTGAAATTTCAAACGTTTCGCATAAGGTGTACTATGTGTGTATTCTAGATAAATAAAATAGCCTTTAAATACAGTTTCTTAGGATCAATAATGAATGATAAAGTTAGATTAATCTTTTGCATCGCCCTACTCTCAAATTTGGGAGCATGTGTTGGCAATATGAACCCTACAGGCGGCAATAGTAGGTCTGATTATCCTTATTACATCACGACACAACCAATGATCGTGAAAAAGATCAATGTACCTATAGGCACAAAACTAGAATATGAAGAACAACATTTTAAATCAGGCCAACAAGATTCATTACTGAACGAAAGAAAACTCATCAGGATTTCCTTCCCAAAAGATCAATCCATGAATTGGGCTGGTGTACCCATTGGTTTTATTCACAAATATTTTAACTCAGAAATGAAAGGCTTCAGCGTTTATGCACGTTTCAACCAACTCTCGAGCAATAAGCAGACACGATTTTCTCAACTTTGGCAGAAATGTAGTGATGACTTAGGCATTCGTGTTAAAAATACGGATGATTGGACATTCAATCTCAATAATATCGCCGATATCGATAGTTGTAGTGTGAATTATCAAAGATACTTTAAAGATAACGTCCAACAACAACATTATCTTGATCAGCTTTACCAAGAAATGCAAAAAGCAGGAACAGTGAAATAGCTCTTGGGTATTCAAATAATCACAACTATACAAAATCCTCCATACTTAAGATTTTTAATACTCACAAAGCACTGTTTTGATTTAACTTAAATAAAGATAAAGCGCCACACGGCGCTCTATCTAGACTTATGGTGAGGATAATATATTAAATATGCATCGTTATGCCTAATTGGAAAGCTCTACCTGGTAAGGGTGCAATATATTTTAATGGAGAGTTTTGTGGCCGTGCATCTTCATCCAGCAAATTAGAACCATTGATAAAAAGATCAAAACTGGCGTTTTTCAACGTCATTTTTTTACGAATATCTAAATCAAGCAAATTGTATGCAGGCAATGGTACTTCCTCACCCACATTTTTACCTAGGTAACGAGGTTTGTCATAATAAATACTAGACAGCCGCGCTGACCAATTCTCTAATGTCCACTCAATATTTGCACCATAGCGGTTGGTTGGCATATTGGGCAAATAGATTCCATCATTGGCTAAACGTAAACGATCAGGATGTGTCGCTTTATTCTTGACCAAATCTGCAAAGCCACCTACTTTTAAATCCCCAAAGTTGCCGAGGGAAAACATATGGTTCATATCCAACTCAAAACCATTCACTTTTGTATCGGTTTGCTTCCAATACTTCAGTGGTAAACGGTTCCGCATAGAAGCACCTGAGTGGGACAAATACAAATAGTCCTCAAAATCCATTTGGTACAATGAAACGGCTTTGTTGCATAAATATGTAAGCATCTGATTTAAATAAATTTAATTTTGGATCAAAAAATAATCAAAACTTTTAAAATCATATAGTTATGAAATCTTTGTGCAACAAAGCCGTTATACAGACAAATTCGTCTTATAGTTACCAAAAGGATACTATTGAAATGGGTAAGCTAAAACATTCGCGTTTTGATTGCACACCAGGATGTTCTGTTGAAGCTGCCATAGGCTTACTTGATGGTAAATGGAAGAGTATTATCTTATGGCATTTTGAATCGTACCGGGTTTGTCGGAGAGTCAATATTCTGAGAGACTATCCCGATGACAAAATTAAAATATACCCCTGAAATCAGAGAAAGAGCGGTTCAATTATTGATTGAATCTGAAAAAGATTATCC
>NZ_MVOM01000084.1:0-8471 GCF_002018895.1 Acinetobacter sp. MF4640
TATTAACGATAAAAATAAGTAAGAAACTACCAGTTTTATCTGTATTTAGTTCAATTGGTGCTATTCAGCTAAAAAACAATACAACATTTTTCATCCTTATAAGCAAATAAGATTTTTAAGAATCTTAAGAAAATTTAAATTCCTACAGAGGAAAAACAACTCATCAGCTATTCAAAATAAATATAAATAATAGCCAAATATCTATCAAAATTCGATGAACTGGATAGAATTTTCTAAAGTGATTTTCTGCTTTATAAAGATTAGAATAAAATTTCTCAGTGTACTTTTTACTCTTATTTTCTACAAAAATAATTAAAAAATTTCGTATTGTGAAATAAAATTCTAAACAAATTTTTAGCTTATGACCAGAATTTTTTTATTTTTTTGAAAAAAACAAAATTTTTTGACGATTTTCCTTGCTCAAAACGGATTTTTATGATTATTTATTTCGTTATACGAAACTAAAAATTACGGTAAAGGAATTTACCGATATTAAATAAATGGAGATTCATATGATCCGTGACCCGGAAATGCTTGAACAGCTACTATCTACAATTCGTGACTTCGTAAAAAATGAGCTAGTACCTTTAGAGCATGAAGTTGAAGAAAAAAATGCGATTCCTGAACGTATTGTAGAACAGATGAAAGAATTGGGTCTGTTTGGCCTGACGATTCCAGAAGAATATGGTGGTTTAGGCATTACCATGGAAGAAGAAATTCTTGTCGCGATGGAACTAGGCCGCACATCTGCTGCGTTTCGTTCTTTGATTGGTACCAACAACGGCATTGGTTCAAGCGGGATCGTCATTGACGGTACGGAAGAGCAAAAACAGAAATATTTACCGCGTTATGCGACTGGCGAAATCATTGGTTCTTTCTGCTTAACTGAGCCAGATTCAGGTTCAGATGCTGCATCTTTAAAAACCAGCGCAGTCAAGGACGGTGATTACTACATTTTAAATGGTACCAAGCGCTTTATTACCAATGCGCCACGCGCAACAACATTCACAGTAATGGCACGTACTAATCCTGAGATCAAAGGCGCAAGCGGCATTTCTGCATTTTTGGTAGAAGCGGGTACACCAGGACTAAGTCTTGGCAAAATTGATAAGAAAATGGGCCAGCACGGTTCTTATACCTGTGACGTGATTTTTGACAACTGCAAGGTTCATAAAGATCAGCTGATCGGTGGTGTTGAAGGGATTGGCTTTAAAACTGCGATGCGCGTACTGGATAAAGGCCGTTTGCACATTGCCGGTTATAGCGTTGGTATGGCAGAGCGTATGCTGGAAGATGCTTTGAATTATGCAGTTGAGCGTAAACAGTTCGGTCAACCGATTGCTAATTTCCAGTTAATTCAAGGCATGTTGGCAGACTCTAAAGCTGAGATTTATGCAGCCAAATGTATGGTCCTAGATGCGGCACGACTTCGTGATGCAGGTAAAAATGTGACGACTGAATCTTCATGCGCGAAAATGTTTGCCACTGAAATGTGTGGCCGTGTAGCGGATCGTTGTCTACAAATTCACGGTGGTGCTGGTTACATCAGCGAATACTCAATTGAACGTTTCTACCGTGATGTACGTTTATTCCGTTTGTATGAAGGTACAACCCAAATCCAGCAAATTATTATTGCGCGTGAACTGATTAAACAAGCTACTGCTTAACGATTAAATTTGAATAATTGGGAATATTAAAATGAGTACAAAAATTAGATTTAACTGGCAAGACCCATTTTTGTTAGAGCAACAACTGAATGAAGAAGAGCGCATGATCATGGAGTCTGCGCGAGCTTACTGTCAGGGTAAACTTCAACCACGTGTTTTGGAGCAGTTCCGTCATGAAAAAACTGATCCGACCATATTCCGTGAAATGGGTGAGCTTGGCTTACTGGGACCAACGATTCCAGAGCAGTACGGTGGTGCTGGTTTAAATTATGTTAGCTATGGCCTGATTGCTCGTGAAGTTGAACGCGTTGATTCTGGTTACCGTTCAATGGCCAGCGTGCAAAGCTCTCTGGTGATGGTACCCATCAATGAATTTGGTTCTGAAGAACAAAAACAGAAGTATCTGCCGAAGCTTGCCACAGGTGAATACATTGGCTGTTTCGGTCTGACTGAACCGGATCATGGTTCTGATCCAGGTAGTATGATTACTCGTGCTAAGAAAGTGGATGGTGGTTACCGTCTGACTGGCGCGAAAATGTGGATTACCAACAGTCCGATCGCCGATGTATTTGTAGTATGGGCAAAAGAAGTTTCTCCTGAAGGCAATGTTGGTGATATTCGCGGCTTTATTCTGGAAAAAGGCTGGGAAGGTTTATCTGCACCAGCGATTCACGGTAAGGTAGGCTTACGTGCTTCAATTACCGGTGAAATTGTCATGGATAATGTATTTGTACCAGAAGAAAACGCTTTTCCGGAAATCCGTGGCTTGCGTGGTCCATTTACCTGTCTAAACAGTGCGCGTTATGGCATTGCCTGGGGTGCGATGGGCGCAGCTGAATTCTGCTGGCATACAGCGCATCAATATACTATGGATCGTAAACAGTTTGGCCGTCCATTGGCTGCTAACCAGCTAGTTCAGAAAAAACTAGCGGATATGCAAACTGAAATTGCGCTAGGTCTGCAAGTGGCTTTACGTTTCGGTCGTATGAAAGATGAAGGTATTGCTTCAGTAGAAGGAACTTCACTGATTAAACGTAACAACTGTGGTAAAGCATTGGATATTGCTCGTGTTGCCCGTGACATGATGGGTGGTAACGGTATTTCTGATGAATTTGGTGTTGCGCGTCATTTGGTGAATTTAGAAGTGGTCAACACTTATGAAGGTACCCATGATGTACACGCACTGATTCTTGGCCGGGCACAAACTGGAATTGCAGCATTTTCTAATTAAATTGAGATAAACCTCTAGCCAGCATTGCTGGCTAGTTTGGTTTTTCAGTCTTCATTTAATTCGCGGCTTAACTCAGCTTTCTAGAACATATTTGAATACACTACATAGCTACAAGCAAATTAAATCATGATCAAATATTCAATATTTCATTTAAATAATTAGGTGAAATATAAATTTTAAAGGCACAGGAGTGCCAGCAAAGTGTAAAGGAAATTATGGATACGCTCAGTTCACAACCAAACAATCTACCAGAAGAAAATATGCCCAAAAAAAAGGTCTGGATTCTGGCTTTTATATTCTCATTTCTGGCATTGCTGGTGGATGGGGCAGATCTTGCATTACTCGCCTACAGTTTAACCAGTCTCAAACAAGAGTTTTCACTCAGTAGTATTCAGGCCGGTGCGCTCGGTAGTTGGACGCTCGCTGGTATGGCTATTGGTGGCTTTTTTGGTGGCTGGGCATGTGACCGCTTCGGGCGAGTTCGGGTGATTGTGATTGCAATCGTCTTGTTCTCTTCATTGACCTTCTGGTTAGGCTTTACGCAAAGCTATGATGAGTTTAAGTGGTTAAGATTCTTCTCATCTATTGGTTTAGGGGCTTTATATATTGCCTGTAATACCCTGATGGCTGAATATGTTCCAACCAAGTATCGTTCTACTGTACTCGCAGCTTTGATGACAGGCTGGACACTTGGTTCAGTAGTAGCAACTGTTCTTGCAGGATGGTTGCTTCCAGAACTAGGCTGGCGCTACCTTTATTATATTGCGATTATCCCGATTGTTCTTGCTATTGGTATGTTCTTCTTGGTACCAGAGCCACAAGCCTGGTTAAAAGCCCGTCAAGAACGTTTGGCAGCTAAAGCCAGCGGCGTGGTGCAGGAAAAACCAAAGAATACATTCAAGATGATTTTTGCAGATGCTTTAAGCCGTCGCATGTTCATTCTCTGGTCGTTTAGTACTGCATTCTTGCAGTTTGGTTATTATGGTGTGAGTAACTGGTTACCGGCTTATTTGGAATCAGATCTTGGCATCAAGTTTAAAGAAATGACCACCTATATGATTGGTACTTTCCTGATCATGATGTGTACCAAAGTGATCGCGGGTATTATTGCAGATAAAATTGGTCGTCGTGCTGTATTTGCTTTCGGTACGATGGGCACCGCAATCTTTATTCCAATTATTGTCTTTGGCAACACACCGGACAACATCTTATGGCTGATGCTGTTTTTTGGATTCCTTTACGGTATTCCATATGGCATTAACGCGACTTATATGACTGAAAGTTTCTCTACTAAAGTCCGTGGTACAGCAACAGGTGGAGCTTATAACATTGGCCGTTTAGGCGCAGTATTAGCACCCGTAACGATTGGCTATTTTGCTCAGGGCGGCTCAATTGGTACAGGTCTACTGATTATGAGTGTGGCTTATTTTGTTTGTGGCCTGATCCCAGCCATTTTCATTAAAAACCGTTTATTTGACCCACAAAAAGCTGACTAATTTGCAGATCAAATATTTTATAGCGACAGGTTAAAAGCTAGGAAGCAATAGAATGAATAAAATTACACAGGATATCGAGACCGTACTGAAGCAAATTCCAGACGGTGCGCATATTATGACAAGTGGCTTCGGCCTGGCAGGACAGCCAATCGAACTGATTGAAGCATTGATTGATATTGGTCCTAAAGATCTGACCATTATCAATAATAATGCTGCTTCTGGTGACCGTGGCCTAACCAACCTGTTATTGTCAGGACTGGTGAAGAAAATGATCTGTTCATTTCCTCGTGCCAATAATTCCAAGGTTTTTGAAGAGCTGTATAAAGCAGGAAAGGTTGAGTTAGAATTGGTTCCACAAGGCAATCTGGCTTGCCGTATCCAGGCAGCGGGTGCAGGTCTGGGCGCTATTTTTACTCCAACAGGTTTTGGAACCAAAATTGCCGAAGGTAAGGAAACCCGCCATATCAATGGTAAGGATTATGTGCTGGAATATCCAATTCATGCCGACTATGCCTTGGTTTATGGCAATCAGGCTGATCAATGGGGCAACTTAACCTACCGTAAAGCAGCGCGAAACTTTGGCCCATTAATGGCAAAAGCAGCCAAAACCACCATTGCTCAGGTACATGAAATTGTGGAGCTAGGCGAGCTTGATCCAGAGATTATCGTGACGCCGGGTATTTTTGTGCAGCATGTGGTGAAGGTAGGAGATATCAAATAATGACTATTCAAAAACGTACACGTGAACAAATTGTAGAAAAAGTTGCACAAGATATTCCGACCAGTTCTTATGTGAATTTAGGTATTGGCTTACCAACACGCGTTGCCGGTTATTTAAAACCTGAACAAGATATTGTCCTGCATTCTGAAAATGGCGTTCTGGGTTTTACCGCTTTAACCGATCCCGAACTTGCTGATGATGATCTAATTAATGCCGGTAAAGAACTGGTCAGCATGCTCGATGGCGGCAGTTTTATGAACTCTGCAGATTCCTTCGATATTATGCGTGGCGGCCATTTAGATTTCTGTATTATGGGCGCCTTTCAGGTTGCCGTGAATGGTGATCTCGCTAACTGGCATACTGGTGCACTGGATGCAGTTCCAGCGGTGGGTGGGGCAATGGACCTCGCGGTTGGTGCTCGCTGTGTCTATGTTTGCATGGAACATGTCACTAAAAATGGCGAACCCCGAATTGTTGAAGAGCTGACTTATCCAATTACTGGTAAAAACTGCGTTGACCGCATTTATACCGATTTGTGCGTGATTGAATTAAAAGATGGGCAGGCGCTTGTTACTGAAATTGTTGAAGGTTTAAGTTTTGAAGACTTACAGCAACAAACAGGTTGTACCTTAATTGATGCGCGAGTAAAAAGATAATTTTCATTTAAATATTACATGAGTAAAATAAGAAGCAACAGGAAGTTGCTTCTATAACTATAGGAAAAAATATGTATCAAAACACACAATTGTATATTGCTGGTCAATGGCGTGACAGTATTCAACAACAAACGCTTGCTGTGATTAATCCGGCCACTGAAAAAGAAATTGGCCATGTAGCCAAAGCATCCCTTGACGATGTAGAACAGGCAGTTCAGGCTGCTCAATCCGGTTTTGAAATCTGGAAAAATACACCAGCACAGCAACGCGCTAAAATTATGCAAAAGGCTGCTATTTTATTAAGAGAACGGGCAGCACACATTGCAGAATTGATGAGCTTGGAGCAGGGCAAGCCGCTAAAACAGGCCAAAATGGAAGTTTTGTCTGCTGCAGACATCATTGAATGGTTTTCAGGTGAAGCAATTCGTAGTTATGGGCAAGTTATTCCGTCAAGACAAAGGGATGTACATAGCTATACGATTAAAACACCGGTTGGTATTGTGGCTGCCTTCACGCCTTGGAACTTTCCTATTAACCAGGTCGTGCGTAAATTATCTGCTGCAGTAGCAGCCGGCTGTGCCATTATTGTCAAAGGACCTGAAGAGACACCTGCTTCACCAGCTCAACTTGTCCAGGCTTTTCATGATGCAGGCATTCCTGCTGGTGTGATTAATTTAGTCTATGGTGAACCTGCAGAAATTTCAGAATATTTGATTCCTCACCCTGCGATTCAAAAAATATCATTTACTGGCTCAACGGTCGTAGGTAAACAATTGGCTGCCCTTGCGGGTAAGCATATGAAAAAAACGACCATGGAGTTGGGTGGTCATGCACCTGTATTAATCTTTAAAGATGCCAATCTAGACCTTGCAGCAAAAGAAATGGCTGCAGCAAAATTTCGTAATGCAGGTCAAGTATGTATTGCGCCGACACGTTTTTTAATTGAGAAAGCGGTGTATGAAGATTTCGTTGAAAAATTGAAAAATGAAGTTAGCCAGCTAAAAGTCGGTCATGGTCTAGATGATAATGTAGACGTTGGTCCGATGATTCATGAAAGGGCTTATCAGAATATCCAGAAAACGATTCAGAATGCGCTTCAAGAAGGTGCGGAATTGGTGTGTGGTGGTCAAACACTTGAAGGCCCAGGCTATTTTATTGAACCGACTATTATAAAGGATGTACCGCTGACAGCAGCTTGTATGGATCAAGAGCCATTTGGTCCACTGGCCATATGTATTCCTTTTGAATCATATGATGAAGCGGTAACAGAAGCGAATCGCTTGAACTATGGACTTGCTGCATATGCATATACAGAGAGTAACAGCACCTGTCTCAATTTAGCACGTGATATTGCAAGTGGCATGCTTACCATCAACCATGTGGGACTAGGATTCCCTGAATTACCTTTTGGCGGTCTCAAAGATTCTGGCTATGGAACCGAAGGTGGTAGCGAAGCAATTGAATCGTATCTGGATACACGTTTAGTGACAGTAGCTTCACGTCGTTAAGCAATATGAAATAGGCCTGTACAAGAAGTGCGTGGCTCATCTAATAGAAATAAGAAACAGGGAATAAATAATGCATTGTTATTGCGTCAATGAACATGGTACGCCTTTAGAGCGAATTGAAAGAGAAATTCCTCAACCACAAGGTACTGAAGTACTGATTAAAGTCCAAGCTGCGGGTTTATGTCATACCGATTTACATTTATGGGATGGTTATTATGACTTGGGCGGTGGTAAACGCTTAGCTTTAGCTGATCGTGGGGTTAAACCACCCATTATTTTAAGTCATGAAATTGCAGGGGAAGTGGTTGCAGTCGGTGATCAGGTTGATGACATCCAGTTAGGTATGCAAGCTGTTGTTCATCCCTGGATTGGCTGTGGTGAATGCCGATATTGCCAAATAGACGAAGAAAATCTGTGTATAAAACCTCAGCAACTTGGAATTGTAAAGCCGGGAGGTTTTGCTGAATATATTATTGTTCCTCACACTCGTTATCTAGTCGATATTCAAGGAATTGATCCAGCTGAAGCTGCGCCTCTGGCTTGTGCAGGATTAAGTACATTCAGTGCCTTACAAAAATTTGGTCAACATACTGCCACAGAATCTGTGGTCATTATTGGCGCAGGTGGTCTTGGTCTAATGGCATTGGAATTACTTAAAATTCAAAATGCAAAAGCGCCGATCATGGTCGATATTGATGCACAAAAACTAGATGCTGCAGCAGAATTAGGTGCACTGCATTGTATTAATAGCACTGCACCGGATGCAGTGCAGCAAATACAGGAATTTACCCAAGGCGGTGCACGATTGATTCTGGATCTTGTCGGGAATTCATCGAGTTTAAATTTTGCTTTAAATAGTGCAGCACGTGGTGCGCATATTGTGGTCTGTGGATTGATGGGTGGGGAGGTGAATCTTTCTATCCCAACGATTCCAATGCGTCCATTGACGATCCAAGGTAGTTATGTGGGTACTGTTCAGGAGCTACGAGCTTTGGTAGAGTTGATTGCTCAGACCAGAATGCCACATATTCCTATACAAAAACGCTCAATCAATGAGGTCAACCAAGCCTTTGTAGATTTACAGCAAGGCAAAGTCATTGGGCGTTTAGTCTTAACACATTGATTGAAAATTATCAGACTGCGTGTTAATGCCCCACTTGCTGGGGCATTTTTAATGAAAAATTATATATTT
>NZ_MVOM01000085.1:0-8447 GCF_002018895.1 Acinetobacter sp. MF4640
TTGCTGGAACAGTCTAAAATGTTTGTTTTGCCTGAAAGAAGATCAAGGCAATGCCCTAGAGTCGTCAAAATAAAGCCTCAAAAGTACCCAAGAAAATGCCAGTCAATTTCTTAACTGACTGGCATTAGTCATTAGACTGGCTTTTTTTATGCGTAGATCAGTTAAATACTTAACATACTGCTTAAAGTTTCACTGACATTTTTAGATTTCACTTGTGGTTTTAAAGCCTCAAGCTTTGCTTTTACTTCGCTACGCTGTGGCTCTGCCAATGTGTACCAACGTGACAAAACCTGAAGTAAACGAGAACCAACTATTGGGTTTTTCTCATCTAAATATTTTGCCAGTCCAATGAAATGATCCACACCAAAACTCCATGTGTTCACTGGGTTTGCATTTAAGCCACCACTCACTGAACGAATACGGTTCGGCACGCCCAAATCATAATCGACATGAGAAGTGAGGTATTGAATGGTTTCTTCTGTCGCACAAGGATGTGCCGCTTGAAGTGTGAACCACTGATCTAGTGACAAAGCCTCATCTTTAAAACGTTGATAAAAATCATGTAAAGCCGCTTCTACTTGCGGTGCATCGTTCCACACCAAGACACGTAGTGCACCTAAACGCTCAGACATATTGCCTGTAGCTTCGTATTGCTGATATGCCAGCTCAAAAGCACTTTCATCGCCTTGACGTGCCATCATACTAAGCATGATGTTTTTCAGCGCACGGACACCCATGGCTTGTGAGAACTCTTTTTGCAAATCTGGGTCTAAAGCTAAATAAGTGTCTTTACAGAACTCACCTAACTCACGTGCTAATTTTTCAATCAAAGCATTACGTTGTTCTTGAATCTTCGCTGGTTCGTAGTCAGTGTCGATGCGACTACCTAAATAACCTTCACTTGGCACATCAAATAAACGTGATGCCAAGAGTGGATCTTGTTCAACAAGATCTGGTAGCGTGTTTTTAATGGCTTGAATATAAATATGCGCATCATGACCATTGAGTAAAATACGCTCAAGCAGTGTTTGCGTTGCTTGCCATTGGTTAAAACCATTGGTTTCGTATTGAATCAGGAACGCCAACTCTTCATCGGTATAGTTAAATTCTAAGTTGACGGGCGCAGAAAAATTACGCAGTAATGACACGACAGGTTTCGTGCTTAAACCGCTAAACACAATGCTGGCTTGATCTTGATCGAAAAGATACACACCGTCTTTGACTGCATTTTCAAATAAACTGTCTGAGTTTAAAAGCAATTGCTCACCTGTTGCAGCATCGAACAGCGCTAAAGCGACAGGGATTGGCACAGCTTTTAGATTCGGATACTTAGGATGTGCTTTTAAACTTTGCTTAAAGTTTAAGGTATAAGTTTGTGCAGCAACATCATAATGACCTTCCGCTTCTAACTTTGGTGTACCCGGTTGGTTATACCATGTTAAGAAATTGGATAAATCTACGCCTGAACCTGCGGTTAAAGCGGCTACCCAGTCTTCAACTGTCACGGCCTGACCATCATGGCGTTCAAAGTATTCATCAGTTCCTTTACGGAATTTTTCTTTGCCTAATAAGGTTGCCATCATGCGGTTAATTTCTGCACCTTTTTCGTAGACCGTTGCAGTATAAAAGTTATTGATTTCCACAAAATGGTCTGGACGCGGTGGATGAGACAATGGGCCTGAATCTTCTGGGAACTGATGCGCTTTGAGTACCGCAACGTCGTCAATACGTTGAACCGCAGCAGACTGCAAATCTTCTGAGAAAGATTGATCACGGAAAACCGTTAAGCCTTCTTTTAAACACAATTGGAACCAATCACGGCAAGTAATGCGGTTACCTGTCCAGTTATGGAAGTATTCGTGGGCAATTACCGACTGTACACGCATAATCGCGGCATCTGTCGTGTATTCTTCATCCGCCAAAACACATGATGTGTTAAAAATGTTAAGACCTTTATTTTCCATCGCACCCATGTTGAAAGCATTGGTCGCCACAATCATATAGTTGTCTAAATCATAGGGACGACCATAGTGTTCCTCATCCCAACGCATTGAATGCTTTAAGGCTTCCATTGCAATATGACATTTCGGAATATCTTTTTCTTCAGCATAAATTTCCAAAGCCACATCACGGCCTTCAGAGGTCACATAATGATCTTTTAGAACAGCCAAATCACCAATCACACAAGCAAACAAATACGCTGGTTTTTTGGTTGGATCTTGCCAAATGGTATAGTGACGGCCTTCGCCAGCCTCACCCGCTTCAATCAAGTTACCATTAGCAAGGAGCACTGGATATTTTTTGTCAGCTTCTACACGGGTGGTGAAAACTGAAAGGACATCAGGACGGTCTGGGTAAAAGGTAATTTTACGGAAACCTTCAGGCTCATTTTGGGTAACAAACAAATCTGATGCCGCTTGGTATAAGCCTTCAAGTTGTGTATTTGACTCAGGATGAATGATCACCGATGTCTCAAGCTTGATCTGATTTGGTGCATTACGAATCACCAACTGCTCTGCATCAAGCACATATTGCTCTTGGCTAAGTTGCTGACCATTCAGCACTAAACTTTTCAGCTCTAAATCACGACCGAGTAAAACCAAATCACCCTCAGTTTGGCGCGTCAGCTCCAGTACAGCATCAACTTTGCTATGCTCATCATAGACTTGAATATCGAGGTGAATGCTATCTACTAAAAAAGATGGTTTTTGATAGTCTTTTAAATAGACGGTTTGATCTGCTTCAATAATTGGATTTGCCGCAATATTCATGTCATGTCCTAATGCTATTGGTCTACAGCTTTATATTGTGTATGTTTTGATCATACGACAAGTTTGCCGTACTGTCTGTGTATGTTGAATGATATTTATATGGGCACGTTGAACAGGCTTTTCAATTCTATTGTTCTTATCCCGCGCATATGACTGCACCAAGTGAATAATAAACAAACAACTCCTCACATCGTGCCGTGCTTGTCTAGCAATATTTGCACCAGCCTTTAGACTTGCACAGTGCCATTAGCTCTCTACCATTCAAACGCTGAGAAACTTAAAGACATCGATAAGATATAAAGCCAGCTCTTTTCAAATATCTAACTTAATTTTCAAATCGGCTACATTTTGTGCACAGTTTTTGCTTGTATCTAGATATGCATAGCGCATGATAAAACCTAAGCAAAACAAATAGAGGTGTGAGATGTACTTAAAAGACCATATCGTCCGCGTCGAAAATATAAAAATGCTGCAAGCAATGCATGCTGCAAAAATTGATCATAAAGTCATTGCCCTGTTCATGAGCTGTGAAGGAATGCCTTTACAAGCACACGATGTCAGTAGCATTTTAAATCACTACGACACACTAGGGAGTAAAAAGTTGCCGAGCAAAAAAGTTCAAGCCATGATTGAAGCTAAAAAATTAGGTATGGAAGATGACTCTCTACCTTGCCCCGTTTAAATTCTACTTCTACAAAAAATACGGTGCATGCCGTATTTTTTTTGCCCTATATTCGCCACTGCGTTGCTTCACCCGTCTAGCGTTTACAAAGCACCTCTGCTTGTTCAATTACACTGCAATTTACAACGCCTTTCTGAAATTTTAGCGTGTATAATTTGAGAAAATCCTGAGTCTCAAATTCATCTTATGTCGCTTCAAATTTTGCACAAACAACTTGATGAAAGCACGCCTTGTCCACTTTGTCAGGCGGCCATGTTTTGGGTGGATGCTGAACAATACGACAAAGAAATTAACTTTCATGAATGTAGCCACTGCCAACATCGTGTTTTTAGCAATTCAAATCTAAATTGCCACTGCGACAGTTGCTTAGCACAGCGCAAAAAAATATTGAAAGAAACTCGTCAGCAAGAACAGCGTAAAACCAAAACCAAAACCAAGGACATTTATGAGTTTGAACTGGGTCAACTCAGTTTTATGCATAAATTATTTTTATTGGCCCTGTTAGATGACTACGCACAAGAACATACACAACATCAAGAGTTTATTGATTGGGAACAGATCAAATATTTTAGTATCACCCCCAATTATCTATTTCAAAATAGTCTCGTCAAACAACTGGTAAAAGAACAGATCCTCGTTGCCAAAGATTTTGCCAGTGAAGCCCACCAGTATTATATTAATGTGCGTTTGGACGGCTATTCTGAACCCAGCCTATTTAGTGTTACGCAGCAGTTACGCTACTGGTTTTATGAAAATCTTAGCCTTGGTGTGCCTTTTAAGACTGCGGATGAAGTCAAAAATGCCTTGTACCAATTGCTCTATCAGGAAATTATCCAATTTATGCAGTTTTACTGCCGCACTTGGGGCATTCAAATTGCAGGAAATAACAGCTTCCAAGTGTTTTGTTATCGTTTACTCGATGTACTCGCGGTCGGACAAATTTATTATTTAATCCAAACTGCATTGGAGTATTTATATGAACGTAAAGCCTTACAACCCAGAAATGAAAACTTCATCAATACCAACTTGTTGAAAAAAACCTTACAACAATACCGTGAACGCAGTGTGGCTGAAAAATGGGAAACTTCAACGCTGCCTCGACCGCATAACCTACCATTCAGCAAAATGAGCGAAGTCTTATTTTTCCGATTTTTAGGCTATGACGAAGCCATTTTCTTTCAGCCTGTCTCTCGTTCATGGCAAAAAATTGAACCACGTTTGAGTTTCTACTCACAAAAACGCTGTATGTACTGCGGTTCAAATGAGCTCACCGTAGATTATGATGCCGACCAATATGTGACTTTATTTTGTCGCAAATGTAAGCATCAAGACCACTATTTCACCAAATAAGGGCACCCACTATGACCCAGCTTTTAGACCTGTCCTTGCTTAACACAAAACAATCGATTCAAGACCAAACCGATGTCTTGGTGGCATATGTTGCTGAAGCTTGGACTGCCCTGCAAACGCAACAACCTTTGGTACAATGTATCACCAACAGTGTGGCTGCCAACTATGCAGCCAATGTTTTATTGGCTGCGGGCGCCTCACCTGCCATGATTGATAATCCCTTTGAGGCGGAAAGTTTCACTCGTATTAGTGCGGCGCTCAGTATTAACCTAGGTACGCCAACCTCTGAACAGATGCAAGCCATGCAAATCTCGGCACAAACCGCACAGCAGCAAAACATACCTTGGGTATTAGACCCTGTAGGATATGGGCCATTTTTAAAATGGCGCTCTGAAATGGTAGATCAGCTTTTAGCTTTTCAACCTACCGTTATTCGTGGCAATGCATCGGAAATCAGCACACTTGCAGGGAAGCAGATCGAAACCAAAGGCGTTGACAGTACGGCAAGCAGTGCCGATGTCTACCATCAAGTAAAAACACTTTTAGCACAGGCTGAAGTCATTGCCATTTCTGGCGAGTTTGACTACATTCTCTCAAAACAACTTGATGCTGTAATCCAAGTCAATGGTGGTTCGCATTTACAACCCAAAATTACTGCTACAGGTTGTGCCCTTGGTGCATTAATTGCAGCCTATAGCGCAGTCACCAATCCTGTCATTGCAGCGCTGTCTGCGCATGTCCACTTTGCCATTGCGGGGCAACTTGCTTATACCCAAAGCCAAAGCACAGGAAGTTTTAATGTAGCGTTTATGGATCACATTCATCAAATGAAAGCTGAAACCATTTATGAATATGCGGATATACAGCTTATCCGCACCTCAGCCTAAATAAAGTATGGCGAGAGTTTCTGCTTAAGCAACTTCTCGCCCTAAAAGCACGTTCATCGCCGCTTCCAGCAGAGTCAACAGATCTAATTTACAGATACACATCAAGCCCATACCAATAAAATAATCAGGCGTATGTTGCATATAAAAGTTGATATGACGGCTGGCCCGATTTCGAAGCCGTATCAATTGTTCAGGCGTGGTCTGTGGCAGTACACAAGGATGCACAAACACATCATCACTGCGTTGTTGCACATTCACATGACGGTTTTGTATGAGATCAAGAACCTGTAAATAATCCTCAGGCATTGGCACTTCTGCACGTGGATAAAAACGTTTTGAACGTGAAGCAAACAGCCGATATACTTTTGGCTGCATCAAACTCGAAACAAACCATAACTGACGCGTGGGATATTTTAAACGATAACCCAAGGTCACTCGAATTGCAGATAAAAGCGTTCTGTTTTGATTTCGGTAGTCAGGTAAAAAAGCTGCACGCGAGCTAAGAATATATAAAGGTTGATGCGCTGTCTTAAGCTTCAAGATGGCAATAATATTTTGCCCAACTATTTTTCCGCGATGATAAAAACGAATAATTGGTAATGCCACTACATCAGGGTTATACAACAATTGATACAGTTCTGCTGGGATTGCATTTGGGAAAATTTGTCGATCAAAAGTTTCAAGCTCTTCAAATAGAACTTGTTTTTTCTCTACTGAAAGCTTTTTAAAATCAACGACCTTTTCCATAAGTTGCATGAAGTCTTTCCATTCTTATTTTGATCACTTGTTTTACTGCTATGGTCTAAATGCAATGCTTTGACAACCATAGGTATAGAAAAAAAATGTCTTCACCAAAACACGACAGCCCAATTGCGGGCTTAGAGTAACTGCTTTTTATTTAAGTGCATAGCGCTTATTTTATAAGCAGAAAAATGCCAGCACGAAGCTGACATTTTTCTCACAATCTAGTTTTGTAATGATTAAGCAGTACGATAAGTAATATTTACGGTCTTAATTCGATTTGAATCCAACTCAAGCACTTCAAAGTGAACACCACGGTAGTCCAGTTGAGTTCCAACGTGTACATCACCATGAGTTTTATCTAGGATTAAACCAGCAACACTGATATAGCCTGCATCTTCTTCAACCAAATCGATCATGCCAAGTTCCAGTTCAAGCTGGTATAAATCCAGCATGCCTGTCGCCTTCCACGTCTGATCATCTATCTTCACCAAATCAAGTTGCTCATCGGCATCGGGAAATTCACCAGCAATCGCTTCAAATACGTCAAGCGGTGAAACAAGGCCCTGCACATTACCAAACTCATCGCTCACCAAAACCAATGAACCTTTAGACGTTCTTAACGTATTAATCGCATCAATGACTTTCATTTTTTCAAAAATGTAAATTGGACGATGACGTTTGATCAAATCTTTCAATTGCTCTTCATCATCTAAGACATCGAGCAATTCTTTGGCGCGCGCAATACTGATCACTTTATCCAAGCTACCGCGGCACACAGGAAATAAACTGTGCGGCACAGACAGTACCTGTTCACGAATTTTCTCAGGTGAATCATCAAGATTGACCCACGAAATTTGACTACGCGGTGTCATGATCGACGCGACCGAACGTTCAGCCAATGTCAGTACACCGCCAATCATATAACGCTCTTCATCCGCAAAAGTTTCTTGCGCTTGAAGCTGATCAGGATCTTCAGCTTGGAGCTTGCCACCCATGAGTTTCAAAATAGAATCCGCAGTACGATGACGCAGTGGAATTTTCGCTTCATGTTTTGCCGCATTGCGCTCACCAAATTGGTTAAAGGCTTCAATCGCAATGGCAACGCCGATACCTGAATAGATATAACCCTTAGGAATGTGGAAGCCGAAACCTTCCGCAATCAGGCTGATACCAATCAACAGTAAGAAGCTTAAACACAAGATGACCACAGTCGGATGACGGTTTACAAAAGTCATTAATGGTTTCGACGCCAACAGCATGACCACCATGGCAACGACCATAGCCACCATCATCACATTAATGTTGTCGACCATACCAATCGCGGTAATCACCGAATCCAGTGAGAACACCGCGTCAAGGATCACAATCTGTGCCACAACTGCGGTGAAACCTGCATAGACTACATTGGTGGTCAGCTTAACTTCGGGCTTACCTTCAATTTTTTCATGCAATTCGGTAACGGCTTTATAAACTAAGAATAATCCACCAAATAAAAGAATCAGATCTCGCCCAGAGAATGTCCAATCCAATACCGTAATCAGCGGTCGAGTCAACGTGACTAACCAAGTGATGATAAACAGCAAGCCCAAACGCATTAAAAGTGCAAGCGAAAGACCAATGACACGCGCTTTATCACGTTGCTCAGGAGGAAGTTTTTCGGCCAAAATGGCAATAAAGACTAGGTTATCAATACCTAAAACTATTTCTAATATAATCAGTGTAAGTAAACTTACCCATATTCCCGGATCTAATAAAAATTCCATTATTTTATTACCCCAGAATTATGTTTCTGTTTTAAAAGCATAGACCTGCACGGCGACGGATCCATATTTGTGACCTGTTCAACTAAAGATGAAATAATTATGCCTGAGATGTTTGGCTTGTAATAATTTTTTTATAGTTTTTAACAAAATTTTAATATTCGACCACTTATTATGCAAAAAATACATAAAAATATCGAAATCTCTGTTCGAAATTTTGTCACTTAATGCCAATTGTCGCATTCTATAAAGA
>NZ_MVOM01000086.1:0-8406 GCF_002018895.1 Acinetobacter sp. MF4640
TACAAAGGCTTTGTTGCATAAATATGTAAGCATTTGATTTAAATAAATTTAATTTTGGATCAAAAATAATCAAAACTTTTAAAATCATATAGTTATGAAACCTTTGTGCAACAAAGCCAATTACAAAAAATAGATGCAGAGATGAAAAATCAAGCTGCTACTATTATTAAAGTCGGAAGTAAAAGACAGTTAACTTCTGGTGAAATAGCTATGTCTCGCCTGATTTTTAAAGATGCAATTGATTACTCTAAGGTCTGGATACATTTAGGTGGCTTAATACATACAAAAACAGGTAATGCCATGACGCCTGCTGGGGAAATCTATTTACCGAAAGATGATTACTTAAAAACACCTGACTATAGCAAAGCTACAGGTGAAAACCGTCATTGGTTTATTCATGAAATGGTACATGTTTGGCAATATCAAATGGGGACATCAACTGGTTGGCTTGGGATAAAACAATTATGTAAAGGAGGATATACTTCGGAGGTCAATTCTGTTGACTCGGACAATGAGTTAGAAGCCTATGACACGGACTTAGGAGGTCGAGATTTAAATAAAAAATTTCAAGATTTTAACTTTGAACAACAAGGTAGAATTATTGAGTTTTGGTTTGATGCTTGTTATTTACAAAAAGTTAATCCCAAACGGGATCATCATCAAAAAAGTTTACAATTATTAGGCTATGTTGAGAAAATATTAAGAGATTTTTTACTTAACCCCTCAAATAAAAATTTATTACCGAAATCGTGATTATGAAAAAAATAATATATAGTTTTGTAGCAATGGTGCTTATAGGTTGTAATCAGCAGAGTCGAGATCTTAATACAAAAATTATTAATGATAATTTATGTCTTTTCACGAATGAATCTAAAGATTATGGAAAAGATAATTTTCTAGTTCATTTTGCAAAAATTGACTTTTCTAAAGAATATCAAAGTGAATATGAAAAATCTTACTCAAAAACAGACTTACCTATTAGTGAAAAAAATTGTATAGCTATCCCATTAGATAAGTTAGAAAAAAATTTAGCTTATACAATTACTTTAAGCACTATTAATAAGTCATTTAACTCTCAAATTTGTATTTTAGAAAATAACAGCGGTATTAGTATTAAACAGGTAGAGGCTGGAAAAAGCACATGTGAATAACTCCTATCGCATTAATCCACTTTAAAATTAACATAATTCACGCCATACAAAAATAATACAAAATTTAATAATATCAATATATTGAAATAAAAAACCGTCCTTAAGGACGGTTTTTTATTTCAATTAAACTACTTCACGTCAAAACGGTCTGCATTCATTACTTTTACCCAAGCAGCAACAAAGTCTTTTACAAACTTCTCTTTGTTGTCATCTTGCGCATACACTTCTGCATATGATCGTAAAATCGAGTTTGAACCAAAGACTAAGTCTGCACGTGTCGCCGTCCATTTGGTTGCCCCTGTCGCACGGTCCACGATTTCATAACGGTTTTTACCCACGGGTTTCCAGTTATATTTCATGTCGGTTAAGTTGACAAAGAAGTCATTGCTCAATACCCCTACGCGAGCCGTCAACACACCTTCTGGTGTACCTGCATAGTTTGTGCCGAGTACACGCATACCACCAACCAACACCGTCATTTCAGGTGCAGTCAAACCGAGTAATTGTGCACGATCTAACAACATTTCTTCAGGCTGTACGCTGTAATCTTCTTTGACCCAATTACGGAAACCATCATGTTTCGGGAGTAAATCTTCAAAAGAATAGACATCTGTTTGCTCTTGAGTCGCATCGCCTCGGCCTGCAAGGAACGGAACTTTGATATTCACACCCGCAGCATGCGCCGCTTTTTCAACAGCTGCCGTACCGCCCAATACAATCAAGTCTGCAATGCTGACTTTTTTCGCCAGACTCGCCTGAATTTCTTCAAGCTTCGCCAAAACTTTGGCTAAACGCTCAGGCTCATTGCCCACCCAGTCTTTTTGTGGTGCAAGACGGATACGTGCACCATTGGCACCACCACGGTAGTCTGAACCACGGAAAGTCCGCGCACTATCCCAAGCAGTATTAATCAATTCAACCGAAGTTAAACCGCTATTTAGCAACTTCGCTTTTAAGTCTTCAATTTCAGCTTCAGACAAAACATAATCGACCGATGGAATTGGGTCTTGCCAGATCAGATCATCATTCGGCACATCTGCGCCTAAGTAGCGGGATTTTGGTCCCATGTCACGGTGAGTGAGCTTGTACCAAGCACGCGCAAACACTTCAGACAAGTAAGCTGGATCTGCATAAAAACGCTCTGAAATTTTACGGTATTCAGGGTCCATTTTCAGCGCCATATCGGCATCGGTCATCATTGGGTTGCGACGTACATTCGGGTTATGTGCATCAACAGGTTTGTCTTCCTCTTTGATGTTAATCGGTTCCCATTGTTTCGCACCCGCTGGACTGGTGGTTTTTTCCCATTCATAAGTGAACAGTAGATAGAAAAATTCGTTATCCCATTTGGTCGGGTGTGTGGTCCAAGCCCCTTCTAAACCACTGACCATGGTGTTCGCGCCATTGCCTGTACCTTCAGAGTTATGCCAACCGAGACCTTGAAACTCTACGTCAGCGCTTTCGACATCTGCCCCTAAGTTTTGAGCTTTACCATTCCCATGCGCTTTCCCTACGGTGTGACCACCCGCAGTGAGTGCAACGGTTTCTTCATCATTCATTCCCATACGGTCAAAAGTGACACGCATGTCTTGTGCAGTACGAAGGGGATCTTGGACGCCATCAACCCCTTCTGGATTGACGTAAATTAAGCCCATTTGTACCGCAGCTAATGGATTTTCAAGCGATTTACGGTCTTGGTCATTGGCATAACGGTTTGCCGTTGGTGCCAGCCATTGACGCTCTTCACCCCAGTAAATGTCTTTTTCGGGTGCCCAAATATCTAGACGACCACCACCAAAGCCAAAGGTTTTCAGGCCTGCTTCTTCATAAGCCACGGTTCCTGCAAGAATGATTAAATCGCCCCATGAAATTTTGTTGCCATATTTACGTTTGATTGGCCAAAGTAGGCGACGGCCTTTATCGGTGTTGACGTTATCAGGCCAACTGTTGAGAGGGGCAAAGCGTTGGTTCCCTGTGTTGGCACCGCCACGTCCATCTTGTTTACGGTAAGAACCCGCCAAGTGCCGCGGTACGCACAAACATCCCAATGTAACTGCCATAGTCAGATGGCCACCATTCTTGACTGCTGTTGATGAGTTCACGAAGATCTTGTTTCACCGCTTCTAAATCCAATGATTTGAATGCGGTTGCATAGTCAAAATCAGGATCCATCGGGTTGGTTTTTTTATCGTGTTGCGACAAGATGTCGAGATTGAGCGCATTGGGCCACCAATCAGAATTATTGGTGCTGGCTAAACTCGTTTGTCCACCATCTTTTTGGTGAAATGGACAACCTGAGGCTTGCATATTCTGTGTCATGTCGAGCTCCAAATTTGATCATCAAATTATGATTATCATGAACCGTTTAAAGTAATTATTACTGTTCTAACATAGCCCCTTTTGATGACAATCTAAAGCGAGTTTTACGAATAAAAACAATCGGATTATTCTATGTAAATATTTAAGAAAGAAAGAATTTTAGCTTTTCAATAAGATAAGATCCGACGAAAAAATAGCAGCAAGGAAAGCTTTTGATGCGAGGTTGATGGGCATTTTCAATTGAGCTTATCAATCAAAACTCAGACAAGCCTTACTAGCAATGAGCGCGGCTCAGATTGAGCCAAAATTAAACAAAAAAAGAGGCATACTTTCGGTTTTTAGATTTTTTTTGAAAGATATTTTGGTGATGTCCTTATGGTCTCGGTGATGACTGTTTTGCCAGCCATCACCTGATCTTACATATAAAGCATCAATTACACGTTTAAACGTCGACCTTCTCTTAAACAGACAAACGGATTCATCAGCTTCGAGCTATTTTTCATCGCCACTTTTAAGTCAATTTCGGGTTGTTCACGACTTTCATCGGTCAGCTGAAAGGTACGATAGTGAATAGCCATCGAGCATTTGGCATGCAGGTCTTTATGCGCTTGAAAAGCATCTTGCGGATTCATATGCATATAGCGCATCAGCTCACGCGGTTCATATGCCCCGATAGGCAGTAACGCAATTCGCGGTGCGCCAAAACGTTGATGCAGCTCTTTAAAGTGCGGTGAATAACCCGTATCCCCCGCAAAATAAGCATAGTCAGCGCCACAGTGAATACTAAACCCGCCCCATAACGCACGGTTTTGATCGCGTAGGCCACGGCCAGAACCATGCTGTGCTGGGGTATAGACCAGTTTTAATTCATGCAGACGCGCCGACTGCCACCAGTCCATTTCCAATACTTGTAAGTGCTTGGGTAAATACCATCCATTGCCTAGCCCTGTATAAATGGGCATGGCGAAACGCTCATACAACCAGTTCAGACTGGCAATATCCATATGGTCATAGTGGTTATGGCTCAAGAGCACCGCATGGATGGTCGGTAAATCTTCCAAGGCAATGCCAGCAGGCATAACACGGCGTGGTCCCCGCCCTTGCTTCGGACTGACATGTTCCGCCCATACAGGATCGGTCAATAAGTTATAGGGCCCTATTTGGAGTAATACCGTGGCATGACCCACAAACCAAACCTGCCAATCATTTAAATCGGCATGGGGGCGATCTTGCGGCAGGCTTTTTTTATCGGCATGAAAGTGTGCATATTCTTGCGCCAAGTCCACATTCCATGTCGAAGATTTACGCTTAATCAACCATTTCAGCAAGTCGCCTCGACTACGGCCCTCAGGTCGACGAACCGAATTGACAAAGCGAGTCCCGTTATAATGGTCGGAGTGTAGGAACTGAAATTCGGGCTGCCGCCATGTATGGGACATGGTATTTTCAGTCGGAATTTGATAATGGAGTTCAGTTGATTTTGGCTTCATTTAACGTCGTTATCTTTATTGCAATACACCAGTAACAGGACCAGTTTTGAAAACTGACCTCTACCTTAACCTATTCCAAGCGTCCTTGCATTCGCTCTAACCACACTTTTTTTGATTGCGGCTTCACAAAGAGTGCCACAATTTCAGGATGTTTTTGTTTAATTTTTACTTCAATGCGATTAACACACGCTTCTATCTCATCGGTAGTGAGGTGATCTTCAAACTCCACGCTCAACGAGGCCAAAACCTGTTTGGCGCCCATTTGCTCGGTCAGTAAGCCGTTGGCCGACAGTACGCCTTCATCGTCTTGGGCAATTTTTAAAATATTTTGCCGTACATGCAGGTCCGCGGTTTCACCAAGCAATAAACCTTTGGTTTCTCGTGCCAGTAGAAAAGCAGATACCGCCAGAACCAGCCCAATCAGAATAGATGCCACCCCATCCAGTGCAGGCATATTTAAACGATGTGCCAAATAAATACCAAGAAAAGCAATCAACAGACCAATTAATGCAGCAGAGTCTTCAAACAAAACTGTAAACATGGTGGGGTCTTTACTGCGACGAAAGGCCTCAAAATAACCTTGCTGACCTTTCGCCTTACGAAACACTTTCAGAGCAACACACCATGAAATACCTTCACTTACAAATGCAAAGCCAAGTACAACATAATTGATGGTCGGGTTTAAAATGGGTTCAGGGTGCAAAATGTGCATGATCCCATTGTACATAGACACCAATGCCCCTAAGGCAAAGACCATAAGAGATACAATGAAGGCCCAAAAATACAGCTCTCGCCCATAGCCAAAAGGATGATTAAAATTGGCAGGTTTATTCGACTTCTTCAGTCCATATAACAGTAAAATTTCGTTTAAGGTATCCACAACAGAGTGAATGGCTTCACTCAACATGGCAGAGCTGTTGGTCAAATAAGCCGCAATAAATTTTACCAGCGCAATGGCTAAATTCCCCAACAGCGCGGCATAGACCACCAGTTTATTTGAATCTGCCATATCGATTTTTAGCCCATATGTTCAATTAAATTATATTTATGTTTTTATCATATCCAATTTCAGCAAAACACAATTGTATTTTTATGTAGTTCACCTCCCCATGATTTTCAGGTGATTGGAATGAACTATTTTCAATATTTAATTAATACCTTTTAGCAATTATTAAACCTGTTATTTCATATACGAAAATCTCAAAAATCAACCCAAGATCATTTATTTTCTCAATAATTGAATCATCTTCACGACATCGTTGTTTATCGATTATACTTTACCTCAGTCATAGTAAGACATTTTTTGGATTAGTCAGTGGGTTATTTATATGGAACTTAGACACCTTCGCTATTTCATTACTGTTGCTGAAGAACTGAACTTTAGTAAAGCAGCACTGAAACTTTATACCGCCCAACCCTCTTTAAGTCAGCAAATCAAAGACCTTGAAGAAGATGTCGGTGTGCAGTTATTGTATCGAACCAAGCGAAAAGTTGAACTCACGGAAGAAGGCGCTGTTTTCCTTGAACAAGCACGTCTAACCCTAGCTCAGGCAGACAAAGCGGTTGCTATGGCACGCCAAGTGTCACAAGCCAAACAGCAGATGCTGCGCATTGGTTTTGTTCCTGTTGCGGAAATGAAAATTTTTCCTTATGTCCTGCCCAATTTACGAGTGCAAAACCCAGAGTTAAAAATTGAGTTATTCAGTATGAACAATACTGAGCAATTGCGTTTGCTGAAAAAAGGGGAGTTGGACATTAGCTTTACACGAAATAATGTCCATAGTGATGAAATCGAAAGCCAGTTTGTACTGCGTGAACCACTCATTTTCCTGTTGCCGAAAGACCATCCTTTGGCCAAATATGAGCGAATTCCGGTTAAAGCATTAAATGGCATTGATTTTATTATTCCCGCAGCCGAGCAGTCACAGACTTTGCACCAGACCATTTTGGAATTTGCCAAAGTGCACAATATCGAATTCAATATTGTGCAAAAAGCCGATAACATTCTATTCAATATCAACGCGATTGGCTTAGGGCTCGGCTGTACAATTTTACCCGGTTACATTGCGCCACTTAGCTTGAACAACACGGTAATTCGTCCACTTGAGGTTGAGCTGCCGTATTTGGATCTGTATGTGAACTATCGTAAACATAACAGCTCCCTAGCAGTGATTAAATTTATAGAATTACTGACTCGGGTATTTTATTTGGATATTAACCGCGAATAAGTCTGCAGTGAGTTCTAATTACTCATCTCATTCGGCGCGCCACTATTTTCTGAATAAATAATTACGCGCCTTTCTCATAGAACTATACTCTGTAAGACAAGCGTATTTTCACCCTTTTGTTTTTAAGCGATGTCGATGACATCTCGCTTTTTCATTTGTATTCTTTTTAAGCTAGGATAGGCTAATAAAAACTGGCTTTTGTCAGGTTCCCTACAACTGAAGTCCGAACACAGACAGGTACTGAAGTAGATCTTGCGACTTTAGCTGCACGAAAAAATAATAAAACAGAGAAGGAGAAGATTATGCCAATGCCCACTTTGCAGCGTTTAAAAACAGCAATGAAATTTCGCCCATTCTTTTTCATTAGTTTTTTGCTGACTGCTGTTTTTTTTACGCTGCTGAATACATTTACCGACTGGTCTTGGTCGACCAATTTATTGATCAGTTGGAATATTGCCGTCTCAAGTTATTTAATTAAAACCATGACCACCCTGTGGTCCGTTGATCATCGACACATTCTGCAACATGCACAACAGCAAGATGCCAGTAAATGGATCATTCTACTGTTGGTGATCATGACTTTGCTCATGTGCTTAATTGCGATTGTATTGGAGTTGACTCACCTTCCGAATGATCCAACCATCAAATATGGGCACTTAGCGCTGTCCTTACTTACAATTATTAGCGCATGGTTCTTTATGCATACCGTGTTTGCCATTCATTATGCACATGACTATTATCTCGCTCTCGCAGACCAACAAGATGCAGGCTTAGACTTTCCCAAAACGGCTCAACCGACCTATCCCGACTTTTTATATTTTAGTTATGTGATTGGCACTTCTGCGCAAACCGCGGATGTTTCCATTACCTCACGTTCGATGCGTATTCTCAATATTCTGCACATTATTTTAGCTTATGGTTTTAATACCTCTATTCTCGCTATTAGCATCAATGTTGCGGCAGGTTTTATCACGCTCTAAGTACCCTGTTTTTCATTTTTTTGTCATCCGCTCAAATGACAACCATCCAATATAAGGACGATGATTGAAGTCCTTTCGACGAAACCTCACAAAAAAAGCTCCCAATGAAAGTAATGCCAGTCAGTTAAGAAATTGACTGGCATTTTCTTGGGTACTTTTGAGGCTTTATTTTGACGACTCTAGGGCATTGCCTTGATCTTCTTTCAGGCAAAACAAACATTTTAGACTGTTCCAGCAA
>NZ_MVOM01000087.1:0-8303 GCF_002018895.1 Acinetobacter sp. MF4640
ATTTGCACCTGAATAATTTGCATTCCACTGCTTACGAAGTTCCGCAGCCTTCTCATTAGTGATAGATCCTGGTGTAGTCAAAACACCTGAAGGACGACTGTTATTACGAAAAAGGTTACGAGAGTTTCTCTGAATCTCAATACCCTGTCCCGCAGCCAATGAGCACGCCATAATTGGGGTTAGTCCCACAAGTGGGTGATAAAAACAGTTAATACGGTCATGGATGATTTCGGATGCTGGTATTACTACCGAATCAGTCTGTGTAAGTCGATCGTTACCCAATTGGTAAAAGACATTTCCATTGTCATCAATCAACGGTTTACAAAGATCAGGATTGAGCACAACAAGCTCCGTCACTTCACCAAAAATATCTCTGCGTTTCAGCACATAAGTATTGCCACGTAACAACAATGAAGTTGTCCAGTGTTCACTAAATTGCTGCCAAATTTGAAACCGGTTAGGCTTTTTTAATACGCGAAATTTGCTTGGTATATCTGCATTGACCAAAACACCTTTTTCATGGCGCTTCAATTGAATCGGCATCTTACCAATATCTTGTGAAATTAATGAGACACATGAAAAAACAGCATGATGTGCAGTAACATCTTCACGGGTTAGTTCATCATTTTTTTGCCATGCACCCGAATAAGGCTCATGGACAAACATCGAGTGCCATCCACTGCCTGAATGAACACCTTGAAGCGATTTTTTCTTAAATAAATTGCCAAAAATGCCCATTATTTACCGCCTTATTTTGCTTTGCTTGCACGTTTTTGTTTGGGTTTGACTGGCTTCTCTTCTTGCACCACTTGTTGAACATTCTCTAATTGATGCTCAACCATCAAAGGCAATTCAACCAAACTGCCAAAATCATCAACAACTAGGGTTCCATTTAAATTCTTCAAGAACTCAATCGAAGGTCCGCCATCTATAGGTTCTGCAAATTTCAACTTAATTAAGATTTTGGCTTGTAGATCTGGAACTTCAGCTACATCACCAGGCATTCCCTGCGGTGCCTTTCTTAAATATTTAATTTTCATAGACTGTTCTCATAGCTAAACAACTTTGATGCTTAGATATAAAAACAGCCCCAATAAAGGAGCTGTTTTTGACCTAATGAATAAAGATTAGGTGTATTCAATCCAAGCTGCAGCAATTGGACGACGTTTTGCCCACGTGATGAATTTTTCTACACGTACAGCAAATTTGTTTTCTTGCCATAAGTAATGAGTTACACCACCATCAACAAGCGTGGCTTGATCAGAATATGAAACATCCACACCGCCATCTTGAGCCAAGAGAATTTCAGAGGTTTTTACCAATACGATTTTGTCACCGATTGCCTGAGATGTAATAACAGGTAAGCCATCCAATTCCTTTTGTGCACCTTGCATGCCACTGTAATACTTATTACCTAAAGCATCACGTAATTTAGACATCCGCGATGCACGCGTTTCAGACATCAGATAGAAAGCCCCATCCAATGACAAATTCGCTTCGATAAATGCATCAGTTAATTTTTCTAAATCAGCATCATATGCTTCAGCTGTTGTCCCTGTGCTTGGAATTGCAACAACACCATTTAAAACACCTGCTGGTCGAATAGCTGTAGCATCACCTGCATCTAAGAATGTGTTGTCAATTAAAGTTTTAGAGGCTTCAATTAAGTCATCACGAACTAATACATCCACTGCTGGATCAGATCGACGAATTAACTCTTGTGAGTAAACAGTAATGGCTGCCAGCTTATGCTCTTTGATTTCAACTTCACTAAATGTTGGATTCGTTAGAGGTTTTTTCTGAGCCTCACCAACCCATTGTGCTTGGCCACCAGTTAATTGACTTGGGATTTTGGAATTAAAGGGTACGCTTTTAAATCCTGTTAATTTATCAAAGACTGTTTTTGCACGAAGTAATTCAACAAATTCGCCTACTAAGCGATTTTCTGCAACCAATGCAGATGCAAATCCAACATCAGTGGTAGTACCTAGCGTTGCTTTAGTAACAAGGTCTTGGACTTCGGCATTGAATCCCATTTGTTTTGCCATATCAGATGGCGATACAAAATTACCCTTTTTAGCTTCAAGAGCTGAAGCAAGTTTCGCTCGAGCATACTGAGCAAACCCAATACCTGGTGGTAAGTTAGAAGAAGTAGTAATAACTGATTTCTTTCTATCTGGTTCAGGATCGCCTTTAGCAGATGCTTCTGCTTCCTCTTCATTTTCACCAGCAACTGGTGTCCCCGTTTCAGCGGCATGTTTAGCAGCTGCGATTTGTTTTTTTACACGTTCGATATTCTTTTCGATCGCGGCAATTTCTGCTTCAACAGTTTGAATTGCCGCTTCAGTTTCATCGTCTGGTGTAGAGCCACCATCTAATGACTTTGTAATATGCCCTTGTAGCTCTAAATTTTTTGCAGCTAAAGCATCAAGCAACTGTTTTAAATATTTGTTCATACCAATTTCACTCCACCCTTTGTTGGGCTATTTAATTTGACAACAACGTGTTTTTGCTCAGATGAAACGCCATCTGTAACGGTCTGAGGTTTTTTGCCCAACGCGGCTTTGTGTTCCTCAAAAGCTTTTTTAAAATCTGTTCCGCTATCACGGTTATCTGGAATCGTGACAAGTGAAAGCTCATACCATTCCCAATCTTCAAACTTAATACCGCCGCCTTTAATCATTTCAGCGGTATCCCAATTCGGCAGAAAGCCAACAGATAATCCTTTTACAAGGTCGTACTTCAAAGATTGGTATGCTTCATCTACTCGATCCTTCAGCTTTCCTTCTTCCTTGATCTCAGGAATATGGATTTCTACTTCGATTCCTTTATCTGTTACTTTCGCGCTGGTCACATGGCCAATCGGGCTTCGCATGTCGTGATGAAATAGCAATGGCATAGGTAATTTGAATTTCGCACCCTTTGGCACCATGATGTCTTTCGATCGATCTTGATTCGGTGTACTTGCTGTACCAGTAAATGTTCGCTTTTCCTCATCGACGCTTTTAATCTCAAAAGAGCCGAATGACTTATGTAGAGCAGACATAGCCCCTCCAAAATGTAAAAACCGCCAATTAAGGCGGTTATATGAAATGTATTTCGTAATCTTTATTTGTAGGTTCAGGGTTCAAACTCATCAATGCCACGGCGTTAAACATTGCAATGACGGGATCAATTTTTCCTACACCTGAATCCTGCTTGGTAATACGCATACCATTACCAATCATCACGACCCGAGCATTACCTACACACCAGGTCATAAGTTGTTGTCCTGCATGCCAAAGGTTGCCCTCAGCCAACTTACGCTCGGATGTCATGATGTATCCCATCAACTTATGTCCTTGCGGGACTGCGACAAGAATCTCTTCAGGGATTCCCGCGCCAGTTAATCCATCAATGAGACCTCCAAGCCCTTGCGGATCCAGCCCAATTTTGTCGAGCTTGCCACTGTCATAAATTTGCTTTGCGATCATGGCTAATTCGTCAATGTCTTCACCAACCTTATCCACAACAACTAGACTTTGTTCTTGCTCGAAGTCTCGATATTTAGGGATATTCTCTTTACGACGTTCTAAGGCTAGTTTATTTGCCCAAGCACGACTCCAAAGCCACCAAATACGTGGATCTTGCTTCAATCGTCCTAAGGCGGCGAACCCAAGTAAGTCATCCAAGCCACCGCCATCAATCCCTAATGTGATCAACTCAGATTGTTCAATTAATTGCTCAAGTCCAAATACATGCTTTTGCTGGACCCAATACTCAGCACCCGCCCAACGGTTTGCCCGAAGGTTCATGCCGATTTCAATGTTTAAGTGTTTGGCCAAGAAGTCTCTAAGCGACTCTTCACCTGCATCTTTGACCTTATTGAACTCTGAAATCAGGTATTCAAGGTCTACAGAAGCACCTAAATTCGGGTTGGTGATGTAAAAATTCTCAGGTTTTAAGTGTTCACCTGCCTCTATCAAATGCTTAGGAAACTCATAAATAAGAGGTAAAAAGGCTTTATCCTCTTTAATTCCATCCCTTACATCACGCGCATAATCTAATAATTGCTTGAATACACCACATGGGACTTCATCAGACATGGTAGAAAGATAAATCACGCACCCTTCGGGACGCGATGCCAAGCCACCTTTCGCTTCACGGAACATTGACTCAGCATTGGCACGCTTACCAAAAAGCCAAACCTCATCGATCAAAATAATCGATGCTTTCTTACCAGCAGCTGCATTAGATTCCGCAGCAATAACCTTGAGTGTTGCACCAGTACCTAAATGAGTAACGGTTTTAGTGTGCTCAGAAATATTAATCATTGAACTGAGCTCTTCATCAGCTTTGATGAAGTCTCGGATCGGGTTGAAGCTGTTGTCGGCAACTTCCTTGGTTGGCGCAAGGATAATCAACTCTGCTGAAAGTCGATCATTTAACAAAAGCAAAGTCAGCATGATTCCTGCAGCGATCGTAGACTTAGTATTTTTCTTAGAAATCAGAAGAAAAAACTCACGAATCAAACGACGCTTAGTTTCAGGGTTATATGCCCCTGCAATTGCTCTTACAAATTCAATTACCCACTCCAATGTGACATCGCCCATCTTCGGGCTATCCATCACATCAACAAGAATGAGTTCCTTAAAAATTCGCTCAGCAACATCTGCAACTTGCGGAAACTGTGGTGCACATGGCATGAGCGATTGCTTTTTGACAATACGCTCCTCCCAGTCTGGGCAAGCGGTTGTCCATACTGGGAGCATTGCAGTCATGTTTTAACTCGGTAATTGATTATTCAAGGTGCCAAACTTTCCGCTTTGGGCTGCTTTCTTAGCTTCTTCCGCTTTAGCTTCTTTCTTACCTTTGTCAGCAACCTTGCCATGTACATAAGGTAATGCAGCCTTAGCAGCATTCACTCGCATGAACATGTCATCGCTTTTATTCATCACATCTAAAAGAAACTGTAACGGATCATCCTTGGCGTAATTCTCTTCATCCAAAGGGTTGTCATTTTCCCCACTATCCACGGAGTTAACTTTTGGTTTTTTTGAAGTTAACTTTTCGGTCGTAGGAGTTAACTTTTTAACTGATTTAAATTGGTCAACATAGGCAATAACTTCAGGAATTTTTGCAAGTTTAGAACCTTGCTGCATTGCAGATTTTTCACTATATCCTGCTGATATTGCTGCATCTTTATTGCTTAAGCCATCCACAACAGCTTGAGCAAAAGCTTTCATTTTTGCTGTTAAAGCCATCGCAAATCCTTAACTCTAAAAGTTAACTTTTAGCTAAAACGAGAAATTTTTTTATACGTGAGATGGTGGGTGGTGTCCGAGGGCAAAAGGTTTTGAACTTTTGACCTCCCCCCTCCCTAGGTATCTAAATGTTTTTGAACGACTTCATCTATCGCTTGTGCACGTTCTTGAAGTGCTTCTTTCGTATCGTTTGGTATGCGTGGATCAAAGCACATGCCTCGCATAAAGTTGGCAGATGATTCAAGCTGTTCTAAAAGCTCTTCATTATTCACTGTCGACTCTCCTTTAAAGTTTTATCTTTATGACACGGCGGACACAACGATTGCAGATTAGATTCATCATCGGTACCACCCTGTGCAACATTAATAATATGGTCCAGTTCTAGTTGTGCAGTAACACGGCAGCAATGCTGGCATGTCCAGTTATCGCGTAGATGGATCTTTTCTTTAAGTCTGCGCCATGGTCTACCACCGCGACCTGATCCCCAGTTCTTTGGCGGTCTAGGTTGCTTGGGTGTAATGGCATCAAGTCTGCTCTGCAATCGTTTTAGCTTCATGCTTAATGAACTCCACTGTCACAGTGCCACGCAATAATCGTGTGTATATTTCACCCTTGCGTCTATCTTTCTTGGTAAAGCGACGATGAGGTATGAAACAAACTAATCCCTGTTTTACGTTTGCCCACCTTACGCACTTAATGCGATTACCATTCACATATACATATCGAATGCCTTTCCCATCATTCATACTGTGGAACATAGTTATTCATCCATATATCTAGGAGCGTTTTCCTCTTCCTGATCCTCGAGTATTAACAATAATTCGTTGATCTGGTTGCTCTGCTGTGTCAGGTGCTGAATCAGTTGATTGTTCTGTATCAACACTTGGCTGTTCTGCTTTACCAGCTCGCCCACCAAGGAAAGCAATTGCATTTGAAATTGACTGTTTTGACTGTTCATACATTGCCTTTAGCTTCTGTCGACGTTCTTCACATGATTTACACGACATCTCTTTTCTCCTGACATAAAAAAACCACCCGAAGGTGGTTCGCTTAAAACAACATCGACATTTGCCCGAACTCATAAATGATTAATGTAAGGACTAAAGCCGAAACCGAGATTACAAGCACATCTTGTGAAGTCATACTTATCTATCCCTCTTTATTGTTCTTTTTTTATACTCTCATAATTAAAAATATTATCAATACCGAAAGAATACATTTCTCACAATTAATAGGGATAGATATGTAAGAAATTATACAAGAGCGGTTTATTTGTTAATTAATCGTACAGGCTTGTTCTTAGATTCTTAACCCGCTCTTTCAACTTAATCATTATGCCATCTATCGCCAGCATCTCATCCCGAGTCAAACCAGAACGACTTAAATTTTGGTACTTAGACAGCTCAGCAGTGCAAAATTCTAAGTCTTTTTTCGCTTGTACCTTATCTGTCATAAGACCATCCAATAAGAAAAGAAAAACCCCGCCAATAATGCATATTGAGCGGGGTTTTATGTGCCGTAATACGTTCGGCTAAGTGGAAAAGATTAATTAGAAGATGGTCGCTTGCCTGCTTCCAAGACAGGAATATTGGCTTCAGTTGGCACATATACAATTTGACTAATATTGCCCTCGCGTAAAGCTTCACCAAATGCACCAATAAACTCTTGCTGCCTGTACTCAGGGAACTCTTGTGCTGCTTTACCCATTACCTTGATTGCTTCTGCACGCAATTTCGCACTCTCAAGCTCAGCCTTGGCTGTCTCAATTGCAATTTGTTTGGATTGCTGTGCTTTTGATAATTGAGCCTGTCCTGCCATACCTTGCTGCCAAACTTTGTATTGTGGCCACGCAAACAAGAAGATCAGTATGATTGCTATAACGAAGACTGCAATCAATCCAATCAAGATATTGTCTGCACTACCTTTCTGAAACTTATTCATTTTCCACACCTGCTTTATTTTGGTAATAAAAAAGCCCGATCAAATTAATGATCAGGCTTATGTTTTTGAATCTAATTTACTTAACTTCTTTCATGCACTTTCGGCAAACTTTAATCTCATCACCGTCAACCGTGTAATCGATCTCAGTCACACCATGCAGGCCGAATAAACATAATATAAATTGGAGCATGTGGATCTCCTTTGATTTTAAAGACGGGATGAATACGGCAGGACTTGAACCTGCGCGGGTGGTGTCTAAGCTGTTCTCCACCCATACGACTGCTATCTCGTATTAGGAAGCCGCTCTAACCAACTGAGCTACGCTATTCACCCCTCTTTAGAATCTAGGTGGCGGCATTAAAATTTAAACCACTACGAATAAAGTTAAGCCGCCATTGGGTGCCTTGATATTGCTTTCACGGAACATTTCTCAAGGCATTAAAAAAGCCCATGTTTGAATGAGCTTTTAAATTATTGGTGAGTACATAACAACTTGCCACCATACACCAAATCTACACAAACATGGCTGCCAAGTCAATCGCTTAGCACTTCGATTTTTCCATCCAAATACGCCAAACCCTTTTCCACTTCCGCTCTGACCTTGGCGCGACTACATCTATGCGCATTTGCAATTGTTTGATCGGACCAATCATTCTCAAATTTTAGGATTAAGAACCATGCGCGTTCAGCTAAATATTCACGAGAGTCGTTATGCATCTTTGCTAATAGCTGACTGACCTCTACTGCCTCAATATCGTTAATTTCACATGGCATTGAGGTTTTGCTTGATCTAATCCGCTGTTTGTCGTTTTTATCAATGAGTATGGCCAACGGATTCGCTGAAACATCTGATTTAGTGGATCTCACCCAAAGTCCATATTGTTCAAGCCACTGATAGGCTGAACGCTTCGACCAATCCATTAGTTTCGTTTTCACTACTGCATTCATCCTATTTCCCTCAAAACTTCGCAAATCTTTTAAAAACCAACATAGCTGCATCACGCGCATGCTCATTCGTACGTTCAATCCAACCGGTGCGCTTTTTAAATACATCGGCCTTTGTTTTGGTTGCATTTGCTGCTGGATGAATCATTAGGTAATTCAACCCTTGCTCCTTAC
>NZ_MVOM01000088.1:0-8078 GCF_002018895.1 Acinetobacter sp. MF4640
GCTGATATATTTTCTATAAAAAAACGCATTATTTTTTCATTTTCTGTATCAAACGAATAAAATTTTTGAATAATTTTATATGCTCCATTTTCTTTATTTGAAATTGGATTTGTATATGTATTATTTTGATTTACGTCATAATGTGAAAGAACTAAAAATTCAGCATAAAAATTTGCGTAGAGACAAATTTAGACATTCTTCAGAACTCGGTTATCACTACATTACGCGAACATTATATTTTTCAACGCATAAACAAGATATTGAAGAGCTTGAATATACAGCATCAGCCAATATGCCAATCTGGGCAGCTGATTGCCCCGAAGTATTTTGGAATGCAGCGGATCAATATGAAAGTATGAAGGGGAGGACATCTACGCATATTACCGTGGCTCTGCCGAAAGAACTCAATTATATGCAGCGGATAGATTTATCAAATCAACTTATATATGAATTCTGCGGTCAATATCAGATGCCCTACAGCTTTGCCATCCACAATCATGTTTCAACCCTAGATGGGCGTTATGAACAACCACACCTACATTTATTATATTCAGAGCGAAGTATTTATGATGGCATTGAACGAACACCAGAACTGTATTTTCAAAGACACTGTCCAAAGAATCCTGAGAGAGGCGGTGCCAAGAAACTAACAGCAGATGTAATTGGTCTCGGTCGTCATCAAATTAATCATTATCGAAAAATCACAGAAAATGTCATAAATAAATTTTTAAAAGAATATGCACCCATTAAAGAGGTGGAGATCTACGGAATTAAGTTCCACGTCGAAAATAAGGTCTCATGTTTATCGAATGAAGATTATAATCAAAAAAATGGGACAAATTTAAAAGATGTTCCGCAAATACCGAGGCATTATTTACATAGTAAAGATCCGAATATTCAAGAAAAAATTCAAATGGTTAGGCAAACAGTTAAAGAGATTCGAGAAGCGAATTTATATGAATTGCATCAAGCCGAGTATCAGCTTGAATTGTCCAGAAAAAATCAGTATCAATATGAAAATAATGATATTGTTCAGAAGCCAAAATCTAATGATTTCGACTTCTAATTTATTTTGATTCTCAGTGTAAGGATAGTTTCTAATAAGCAAGTTCAATCTGGATAAGATGAACTTGCTTACTTGATTAAATAGCTGTCGATTTGCAATTGCTCAAGTGCATGCCATTGATAACGATCCTGACCTGAAAAATGCTGTTTGATATAGGCAATATGTCGAATCACGTGTTTCTGCTGTTTGAGTAAATGCTGAATGCGCTGATCTGCATAATGAATATCAACGCGCTGCTGCAACAGCGCTTGATAAAAATGACGATAATCAGGGTTCATATTTTTCAAAATTTCATGTGATGCAATTGGAGAGCGTGGCTGACTCAATCCTTGTGCCGTCGTATTTCCAGAAATGACAATTTTCGGTTGTACGGAACTTTTCGCTGGTCTTAAGGACTGTGTGGGTGTATCTGTCTGAGTTTTGAGAGTGTGAAACGCGTGTTGAATTGACTGCGTTAGCGTATCAGCTTGGGTGTCTTTAAGTGGATTTGTACTTCTTTCAGGCTTTGTACCAGTTGTATTTGTCATTTGCACCGACGATTGCGGTTGAGCTTGAGTTTCAGTATTCGGCTGGATCAGTTGCTTTAACTTTCGATAGTTAATTGAATAAAAGTTGGTTTGAAGCCATTTATTTTTTGAGAGCTTTTTAATCACTAAAATCTCCGCTTGTTTTAATTTAGCGACGATCCGTTTGATTGTGGAGACACTATAAATCCCCAGAGTTTGTTGCCACTGTTCATAGCTATGAAACCAATACTTTTTTCCTTTGTGGACTTGAGCATCACTGTGTTCTAAACAGTAGTGCAGCTTTTGTAAAAAAGTCGCGGCTGCGACGCCATACGCTTTTGCAAGCGTAGGCGAAGCAATTAAAGGGTAGTCAGAGGGAGCCAGCAGAATATGCTGATTATGCTTCATAACGTGCTCCCAAAAGACGCTCAGCACGTTCAATCAGGTTTTGACGTTGATGGGTGCGGAATGCCCAGAGCGATGGGGTATGATTATTTTGATTGAGTTTTGCGACTTCAGCGATTTGTTCATCATTCATCTGGCGCATACATTGACGAATAATTTGGTGCGCATGTTCAAGCTCGGTCAACAAGGAGTCTGCAGTATCGAGTGCTTGATAAAGATGGGTTAGACTTTGACGCTGGGGATTTGAAATGCTTTTGCCAAGTTCAACAATCAGTTGAGAGGCTTGTTTTTTAGATGTGCAAGTGTATGCACCATGAAAAGTAGCGTTCATAGCAGTAGTCCTAGATAAGTTTTAAATACTTACCAGCATTACTTCTCACGGTAATGGTGGCAGCGAGACAGGGGTGAGAATACTGAATCTAGGATCAGCCAACCTTACGGTTGCCCTATCAAGCTGCCATAACGACTGCTAAAACAGTAGACAAAAAAATAGCCGCGAGTGCGACATTAATTTGCACCTAGATTGTATCAGGTTCTCACGCCTGAACACAGATTTTGCTGTGTCCTATAAGCTTATCTGCGTATCCATTGCACTGTCAACGCTGTATTTGCATATTTTTACAAAACGCTACATTTAATTAATTCATTGATTAAGCTTTAGTTATTGGGGAAGTCTGACGGCTGGGTTTACCTATGATGAACAGGAGTATGTCGTTGGATACGGCAGGGCTTTTCTTCAGATCCACTTAAAAAAGTGAATGTTTGGTGAAGATCTATTCAATCATTTTATTCATTTATTTTATTACAGAAGAGCAGTTCATTTTAAACCGATCCATAGCATCAAAATCAGCCCATTGATGGTTTTAATTTGAGCTTATGGGTGAAATCAATAACTTAACTGAATTTATTCAAGGCGATCATGTGAATTTTATCGTATCGCGAAATTGACTAAAGCGCTGGATAAATCTAATATGAGCTCGCTGGCCTACATTGCCAGTCGGTTTTGACAGACCGATTCATCTAGCACATGAGGTTTATATTTTTGGATATAAACTGAATGTGGGAATCTTCACGTCCCCCTTTTTTTCTATGGTAGGACGGAAGGGGGACACTTTCGGGTGTGCTGATTCCTAGATGATCAGTCTGTCAACCCCTTTTCGTTCTGCCACCATTATTTGACAGTAATTTGGTAGAACTTCTATTACATCTAGGAGCTTCTCATGCTGTATCCATCTATTCTTTATTGTGCCTCCGCACCTGTTCAACCTTGTTGTGTCATTCAACAGGGCATACAGCACTGATTTTAATTTTTAAGCTGTATTAAAAAAACATTTTTACACGAACAATCTCTAAGGTGGATGGCTCAATCACGCCTATAAAAAATACTTATTTTTATATCCCCTTGTGATTGTCAATTGCATTGAACATGCGGGGAACAATGATGTCTGAATTCACTCAACCAAAAATCATTCCAATCGAAAATCGCCCACCAAAATCCAAAGTCTTTGTAAAGTGCATCGTGGTGCCAATCGTCATCTTTTTAATTATGGCCAAAGTCTTTTCCTTTAGCTGGTTTGGTTCTCTATTCTTTGGCATCTGGCTGTTATGGTTTGTGATTGTTTATTACTTCTATACATATGGCAATACCTACTTTGCAGGTATGACGGAGCAACTGACCCGTCAAGGTGAACAGTTTAATTATAACAATCGTGGAGTCTGGATTAACAGTCAGGATAAAACCATCATCCTGTTCGATGAACCTGAACAGCGTTTAGTGAAATACCCATTTGACTACATTACGTCGGTCGGTCACTTCAACTTAGTTGAAGACAAAGTCTCTTATTCCAGCACAATCACCAGCAATCCGATGACGGGAACGCATATCCGCCATCACGAACATCGCAGCCCAGTCAAAAGAGAATACCAAGTCAATATTGGGACACGCGATCAATTCAAACCACATTACCGCCTTAAAGTGTTGTTTCCTTGGCGTAGCCCCAAAATGGCCAGTGAAATCCGCCAACTGCTATCAGCTGATCATTACCAATAAAAACCAAGCATAAGAGGGGGTAATAATATGATGAGACGTTCAAAAACGGGGATACCATCGATTAGAACCAGCATCTTGATGCTGGCCATCTGTATGGCGATGGTTGGATGTGGTGGTGGTTCAGGCGGAAACACTGGTTCCAATAGTGGTGGAACGGATGGGGCAAACGATGGTGGTACTTCACCTCAACCAGTCACGTGTTCTGAAACGCAATATCTACAAGAAGGAATTTGTAAAAACAAGACAGCACAACGCTTTGAACCTTTACAGATCCATCGCTTTCTCAAAGGTCAGGCCTATCAGTTGAACCTGAAGACGGATCAAGATCTGACCCTCAGTTTTAGCAGTCAGAGTCCAAGTATTTGTGACTTCGAACAAGGGGAGCTCAAAGCCTTAGATTTGGGCGAATGTAGTTTAAAACTGACACAGGCAGGAACCTCACAGCTTCTGCCTGTGAATAGCACAATGGTGGTGGATGTCATTGAGAATGATGCAGAGGATCTTAAGGATCTGAATGCCTGTCAGGCAGGGAGGCCCAGTGAGGCGGAGCGTCAGCTGTTTATCAATACCTTGAATGAGATCCGTGCCTTACACCATCTGCCGAAAGTTCGCTATGACCAAGCCTATGAAGATCAGATGATGCAAGCCTCTATGTTACTGGCGGTGAATGAAAAGACCTCACATTATCCGGATCGTACGTGGCGCTGCTTTAGTGATATTGGTTATCAAGGGACTTCAACATCGAACTTGAACTTTATTCAAGCCTATCAACCTTTAGCCAGCTACGGTGCAGATACCCATCTGATCAATTGGTTGATTGAAAAAAACTCGAGCAGCATTGGACATCGACGTCATATCTTGAGTCCATTCCTGACTAAAACCGCCTATGGCGAGGTCTCCAATACTGAGGCTAAAAGCGTATCGACCATCTTAGGCGCTGCCATGAAAGTGGTCTATCCCTATGCATCGCAAACCCTAAGCACCACGATGCCGAAAGGGGTGATTGCCTATCCGTATCATGTGTATCCGAAGAAATTCTTTTCAAAAACTGAGCCTTTATCCCTGTCGATTTTAGTCAATCCACAAAATACCTATGCCAACAATACGGTGGATTTTTCTCAGGCGAAACTAACCGTGACGAGACGGGATAATCAGCAAAGCCAAACGATCAGCAACATCCAGTATGACAATATCAGCTATGGTTTAGTCGCCAATAATCTGCAATTCCATTTTAGCGCAATGGAATACAACGTGATCTATGACGTTAATGTGCAGAATGTATTGGTGGATGGAAAAGCTGAGGACTATACCTACTGGTTTAAAGTTGATGATCAGTCTAGTGAACAACACTTATCAGGAGAATCATCCAATGAGATTTAAGCTGAGGCCATTTTTACTTGCCAGTGCTTCACTACTGGTATTACAGACAGCGGTAGCTCAACCCGTTTCTAACGCCAATGCATTGACTTTGCAGCCAGTGACTTTAGCGCAGGGCTTAAACTGTTTGGATTGGGCCAAGCAAGAACAGTCGTTTAGCAATCAACTGGCTACGGGAGATTGGACGCATACCGCAGCCTCTAAGCTAACAACGCTGCAACAACAATTTAAGCAGCAATACACCCAGCAAAAATCATCCGTTGTGGATGATCCAGACGATGAAAACTACTGTGAGGATTGTCCTGAAATCGAGGTCTATTTGCCCAACGATCAACGCAATCCGATTCAACGGATTGAGGCTTTGATGCAGGTCAGTGTGGCTGGGGCAAGTACCTCGATTTATCGCAATGATGACATGGCCCAAACCAAGCGAAAGTTAGAGAAAGGTTTAAAAATTCAGCTCAGTCACTATAGCGGGCAGCAATTTAAACGCTTTAAACAGCAGTGGGATCAAGCCTCAGCACATGACAATGAGAAACGTACTAAGACCCAACAGGTCTTTCAACAGTATCCGCATTTAAAAGTGTTTAACGGGGAGGTCTTTCAAAACGGAAAGCGTTACAGCCCTAAACAGATTTACATCTATACCCAGCACTATAAACGGGATGCTTCTGATCTGAGCAGCATGATTGCCTATATCAGTCTGTATGACCATCCCGTGAATCCATCACAGCACATATTACAGTGTGGCTTTATTGACAATATGTCTTACACCGCTTCAACTGAATAAATAACGAGTAGCATCATGAAAAAAATATTTTTAGCGGGCTTATGTCTCAGCCTTTCAAGCTTGGCCTGTGCGGGCGCCAAAGAAAGCCTGATCGGAAAACGTCTGGTGATGGACATCCCGGATGTCCAATGTGCGGGCTTGTCCTTCTCCAAAAATGGCAAAGATGCGGCGATGTATGCAGAACTGGGGCAATGTCAGGATCCCCTACATCTTAGAGTCAGATGGTTAGATGACAAGACCTTTATCTTAATTGAAAAAGTACGTCTCAATGAGACCTCTCCACCCCGTAGCTTTTTATACAAAGTCAAAAGCATCAATCAGGATTATGTCCAGCTGACTGAGATCTGGACAGGGTGGGGAGACTCAAAAGACGATACGCTGGGTTATTATTTTAGATAACAAGATCGGAATAGTGATCAAGACAGGCCCTTGCTGAGGTAGGGGCTTTAAAACAAGAAATGAATAGTTCGATCAGTATTTAAAGGAATTCAATCATGGTGTGTAGTCCAGTGTTTTATCCAGCAAAATTCGAACAAGAAGGGCAAGCTTATAACGTCTCTTTTCGAGATATTCCTGAGGCAATGACTTGTGGTGACAATTTCGAGGATGCGCTACAGATGGCCAAAGATGCGCTGTTTACCAGTGTGGACTTCTATCGTGAAGAGGGTCGGATTTTACCTCCACCCAGTGAATGCCAAGAGGGTGAGATCCTGATTGCTTTGGATCTGGCACTGAAATAATCACAGGGAACAAAAAAGAGGATGCAAATATGGAAAGCAAAGAACACGAAGATCTAGAACAACACAAAGACCTAGAACAACCCGCAGATATTTTATGTGACGTTTGCATGGAATCCACGCAACTGAACCATGGGATACTGTCTGCCAATTGGGGCAGTGGGTCGAAGCATGATGGAGAACAGTATGAACTGTATTTATGTGAGGCATGTTTCTTCGCTACTGTCGCAACGTTAAAAAGAGAACATCGGGTGAAGCAGATGTTTAATGAGGATTTTAACGAAGCTGCATTAGAACGATTTGGTCTGAAATAAGTATATCAAGATGATGAATTGTGCCTATGGATGACAATATTAAAAGACTTTTAGTAGAAGCTGAATTGAAAAACTTAGCAGCAGGCTCCGTGTTTTCCGTTCAAGATTTCAGAGTTTCTCTTTCCAAAAAGCAGTTTTTAAGCTTTTTATCGCATTATCTGGATTAGGGGGAGGTTAGTTTAGTTGTACCCAATATTTACTATAAAGTTAAATTCTCCAATCTTTTTAATCCGCCGAGAGCCTTACCCCCTGATCTCTCCAAAGTGTTAGCCGGGATCACTCGATTAACCGGTGAGACGTTTCAATATGATGGAGGCTATTGTGCCAATCGTTTAGGGTTAAGTACTCAAGTGCCTCTATATCATGTCTTACATACAAATGGCCGTTCAAGACGATTCAAACTGGCGGGTGTAGATGTGGTACTGAATCACACGGATGATCAACGACTGCTTCAATACCCTTTGCAAAAGGTCGGTATGGCGATCTCAGCTCTGTATTATTTAGGACCAAATGTTGTGGATGATAAGATCATCAAAGCGATCAAAGATCAGTTATCACCTGAGGAGTATGCAAAGTTACTTTCAGCCGATTTGCCGAAATAGCCTATTTCTGTGTAAGCCTACGAACTATTCCTATTTGCACCCTACCTATCATTCCTGTTCCAAGTAGGCGATCAAGAATTAAATTACATAGTTAATATTGATATGGCTTTGTTGCACAAAGATTTGAAATGCAAAGCGCCCCTAATTGAGCCAAATTTAAGGCGTAACTTGGGTAAGTGGTCGACCTAATTCCGTAAATCTGTTAAGGACTGCTACACGTGCATGGATCTC
>NZ_MVOM01000089.1:0-7874 GCF_002018895.1 Acinetobacter sp. MF4640
GTTGCCATGTCACTGAATACTCGTCCTAGAAAGGCGTTAGATTGGCTTACACCATTAGAGAAATTTGCTCAGCTTGTTGATTATCATAAGGCTTTTGAAACTGTCGCACCTCATGTTTGAATTCGCCCATTGTTAGCCTTTTGTAAAAAACAAAATATATATTTCCATTTATTATCAATACCTAAACTTTTAAAACAAACACAATTTAACTCAAAAATTAAAATGTAACACCTCTGATGTTTTTTAAAACACAAATTATGATATTAATAATAAATCTACTGATCAATTAATGTAGATTAATTCTAATCTTATGAGGTTCAGTAAAATGACTAATCAAAATCAACAGCAGAAAAATCAGCAACAGCAGCAGCCAAATCAACCGCAAAAAAAGCCAGATCAGCAACAACAGCAACAGCAACCAGACCAACCGCAAAAAAATCCGAATCAGCAAAAACAACCGAACCAAAACCAGAAAAATGACCAACACGCTCAACAGAAATAATAGTTTTTCATGTTGAATAATATTATTAAATTCTTAAACTCATTCATTAATTAAATCCAACTAAGAATTTTTTTTGAATTCTTAGTTGGATAGAATTGGAGTTCATTATGACTATCAATGACCATCAAGACGAAAACCCAATCAAGCATGATTGGCGTACAGATTATTCAAACCGCCCATATTACGGCGATATCCAACGAGAACTTCCTGATGTAGATTATGACCGTGATCTTCGTTCAGCCTATGAATTAGGTCAGCATGTCCGAAATGAGCGTGGTACTGATGCACGATTTGAGGATTCAGAAAGTGATCTAAAAGTAAAATGGGAAGAACTAAAGGCTGAATCACGCTTAAAGTGGGAACAAGCCAAACATGCGATTAAAGATGCATGGGACAAAATGTAAGCCAATATAATGATAATGAGCCTTTTAGGCTCATTATCAGCACATCTAAATAATAATTAAATAGGTGTAAAATGGACTTTATAAAAATACTATTAGCTGATACTACATTTACTTTTGCAGCAGAAATTGTACTTCGTAGTGTCTTGATGTACTTCCTGATTATCTTAGTTTTAAGATTTTCTGGTAAACGTGGTGTTAGGCAACTTTCCATCTTTGAAATCGCAATTATTCTTAGTTTAGGATCTGCTGCTGGCGATGCTATGTTCTATGAAGAAGTTCCGATCATACATGCTGTCATCGTTTTTGCAGTAATTATGGCTTTATATCGCTTAACAACTTATTTAATGATGAAATCCGATGCTATTGAGACCGTATTGGAAGGTCGACCTATATACATCGTCAAAAATGGTTTACTGATTGTTGAGGATATTAAGCAAGAAAAGTATTCATACGATGAGTTCTTTGCTGAAATGCGCCAAAAAAAAATAGAGCATCTCGGACAAGTTAAAATAGCACTGCTTGAGACTGATGGCTGCCTAAGCGTGATCCCATATTCTAAAGAAAATATAAAATGGGGCCTTCCTCTGTTTCCCGATGAATACCAAATCGCAGATCATCATAATGTCGATCACTTTTATTCTTGTATGTTGTGTGGTCAAACCCAACGTTTAAATCATTTAAATGAAGAATGCCCTCGCTGTCAAAATACAAAATGGGCTAAATCCTGTTTGTATTGTGAGGAATATCAAAATTAATAAGCTTTTGTTTTGACTTAGATTAATTCAATATTATTTAAAATGAATAGTTTAAGCGAACAAAAAATACACATTTCTTTACCTTACTCAAAGCGTAAATACTTAAAGTTTATATGGGTATCTTTGATCCAAAAAAGAGTTTTCTTGCAAGTAACTCATATTCGATTGTAGATAACCTATTAAATTGTATAAGCACAAAATATCCGTCAACAAATAAGCCATTAACTTACGTGAAAATAAATACTTATTTTCATAAAACTTTATAAAGCAAATGTATAAGAGAATGTGATATGAAAGAACCAAATACACCAAAAATCGACCAGCTTTCTGAGGAAGCATACGTGGATCCTATAGGTAAAACTCTTACCACTTCTTTAGGTGTTCCCGTAGCTGATAATCAAAATAGTCTAAAAATTAATGAGAAAGGCCCTACTCTTCTCGAGGACTTTCTTCTAAGGGATAAACTTATTCATTTTGATCGTGAGCGTATTCCAGAACGTGTTGTACATGCTCGAGGGGTCGGTGCTCATGGTTACTTTCAAGCTTATACCGGTAATGAAAAATGGACTAAAGCTAAGTTCCTAACGGACACAAATAATCGAACTCCTATCTTTGTCCGTATTTCTACAGTTCAAGGTGGGCGAGGTTCGGCTGATGTCGTTCGAGATGTACGAGGTTTTTCTATAAAATTTTATACTGAAGAAGGAAATTATGATTTGGTGGGGAATAATATCCCTGTCTTCTTCATTCAGGATGCTATTAAATTTCCGGACTTTGTTCATGCAGTAAAACCAGAAGATGCCAATGAAGTTCCAACTGGTCAATCTGCCCATGATACTTTCTGGGATTTTATTTCTTTAAACACCGAAGCATCACATATGACTACTTGGATAATGTCTGATAGAGCAATTCCAAGAAATCTACGCTCTATACAAGGTTTTGGTGTTCATACATTTAGATTGATTAATAAGAATAATGAAGCATTCTTAGTGAAATTCCATTGGACTCCAAAGCAAGGGGTAGCTCAAGTCGTCTGGGATGAAGCCTTAAAAATTAATGGCAAAGATCCCGATTTTCACAGACGTGATCTGTGGGATGCTATTGAGCGTGGCAATTACCCGGAATGGGAATTAGGCGCACAAATTTTCTCTGAAGAAGATGCAAAACAATGGGACTTTGATGTCTTAGATGCTACAAAATTAATCCCAGAAGAACTTGTACCTGTCACTCCACTAGGTAAATTTGTTTTAAACAAAAATACAGATGATTTTTTCGCAGAAACAGAACAAGTTGCTTTTAGTCCTGCAAATATTGTCTCAGGTATAGATTTTAGTAACGATCCCCTTTTACAAGGACGGCTATTTAGCTATACGGATACTCACTTACACAGACTAGGTACGGTAAATTTTAATCAAATTCCAATTAACAAACCCGTTTGTCCTTTTCATACGAATAGACGAGGTGGTTATGCTAATCACGAAGTTTATAAAGGAAAGGCAAATTATGAACCTAATTCTGTTGATGAAAATTGGCCAAGAGAATCACCTAATGACAGTGGTGCCTTCAAGACACATCCTGAAGAAGTACAAGGCAGCAAACTAAGAGTTCGACCAGAAAGTTTCGCTGATCATTTCTCGCAAGCCACAATGCACTACCATAGTTTGGAAAAACATGAACAACAGCATATTAAGGATGCATATTCTTTTGAATTATCTAAGGTTAAATCGGAAGATATCCGCAGACGTGTAGTTTACGCTGTCTTAGCTAATATTGACTTGGACTTAGCTGAATATGTTGCGAAAGAGCTAGGTATTAAAACTCCCCCTAAACAGCAAGATAGTCTGCACCAACCCGTAATTGCATCTTCGAAAAGATTAAGTACCTCATCTTTTCCTGCATCTGATATTAAACAGCGAAAAATTGCCTTGCTCGTTCATAACGGTGTAAATGCGTCATCAATAGATGATATTAAAATATGGGCTGAAGCCGAAAAAGCTATTGTGGAAACTTTAGCACCGAACGCAGCCCCTGTTAAATCTTGTGATGGCAATGAAATACCAGTAGATGGAAGACAAAATGGCGAGCCTTCAGTGACTTATGATGCCGTAATCGTGATTGATGGGAATAATTTAGAAGTATTTAAGGCTGATGGAGTTTCTAAACATTATGTATTAGAGACATATAAGCATCTCAAGCCCATTGTTTTCCTGGGTGATAAATGCGCTTTAATAGATGAGTTTCAGCTCACTAAGGATGCAGCTCTATTCTCTACTCAAAATTTTAAAGAGATCCAAGATCAATTCAAACAAGCTATTCAAAATCACCGTTTGTGGGATAGAGAAAAAGTTGTCGCAGCTATTCCAGCATGAATTTATTTGAGATTAAAAGTAGTGTAAGCATTTGATTTCAAAAAGCCCTCGACGAGGGCTTTTTGATCTACTTTTGCTCTTTAAGTGGATTCTCAGGCTCTTCATTTGGTTTTTTCTGAGGATCTGGATTCTGATAGGTTTTCTGATCACCCTTGTCATCGTTTGATTCTTTTTGAGGATTGGACTCTTGCGTTTGTTTATTAGTCATAGCGATTCCATCACCAGTATAGCTTATATAAATAAATATGACTTGTAGAGCTGAGTATCAATTATAGATATGTAAAACTCACTGTTTTTAGGTTTAATACTGCAAATTCTTATGTGAGCACTGCGTTGACGATACTAAATTGTTTTGAAATCATTTTATTCTTAGTTGGGTTATTATTTGAGCGATGATTACAAAGAATAAAAAGGGATAAGTCTATGTGCGCAAACTTTGAAGCTATCAGAAAGAATCGTGCTTTTCTCCTAGATCTCCCTGAGCCTGATCAGTTGGAGTTCCCTGAAGACATTTTCCCGAACTATCCTTCACCTTTGATCTTTTCCAATGACGGCAAGATCGAATGGAGATCAGTTAATTTTGGAATGATTCCCAAATGGGCCAAGGAAAAGAATTTCGGCAAGTACACATACAATGCCCGGACTGAGACGGTCGCTGAGAAACCCAGTTTTAGGGAAGCTTGGCATAAGTCTCAGTTTGGCTTGATTCCAGTCGAAACCATCTTTGAACCTAAATATATTGACGGGAAATCTCACTGGTATGGGATTGCTCGTGAAGATGGCATGCCCTTTACAGTGGCGGCCATATACGAGAATGCTGTCATCAATGGAGAGCAAATCCGATCGATGAGTATGCTCACTATGAATGCTGATAAACACCCTTTCATGAAGCAATTCCATAAGCCTAAAGATGAGAAGCGTTCGATCATCGTAATCCCTGATGAATACCGCAAAGAATGGCTGAATTGCAGCTTTAAAGAGGCGCATGAATTCTTCTTTGAAATGCAGGATGAGTACATCTCCTTCCCTAAATCCCGCTTATCCGAAAATGGTGCTCAACCTAATTTAATTTGAAGGTGCATTGATTATCCACAGCTTTTAAATTTGAAATTTAATTTGCCACCGACTATCCTAAAAAAAGAGTTCAGTTCCAAACACGCCTCGTAGCGTAGGAGTCAAACATGTCAAAGAAACTACCGATCTATTTCTCGGATGACGTCTGGTCATTCCTTCAAACACTTATGGGCCCAGATGGTGCTCCAAGTCCTACCGTCAATGCTGTATTTGAAAAAATACAAAAAGAGCATGAGCTAGGGTCTAAGTTTGATCTTAAAGAAATTTCAATTAAAACCCGCCTCGAAATTCCTTCTGCATTGGAACGGTTTTCTGCAGGTCCTGCTTTTGGTACCAAAGACCATATTGATAAGTCGATCGACTTAAATGACTTTCTGATCTTCAATCCTATATCCACATTCATGGGACGGGTTGATAGTGAGTCTATGCTTTACGCTGGCTTTGAAATTGATGATCCTTTTCTGGTCGATAAGAGTATTACAGCACAGCATAGAGATATCGTTTTAGCTCTCATCGATGAGCGTGAAATAACACTTAAGCGGTTAATGATGACCGCCAAGATGTCAAAACAAGAAATCAAAGAAATGTTTGGGGATGAAGACTACAAACTTCCCCCTATTTGGCTAAGAGCTGAAAACCCAGCTTACGAGCATATTATTCCTAAAGACAGCCAATCTATCTCTATCCAAGGGGTTGTTACATTCAACCTCAAGCAATTTTATAGACGCTCTACCAGCAAATAAGAAGTATAAAAAATGAAAGCTGAAAATCGTATATTCGCGTTAGTCGACGTGAATAACTGCTACGTCAGTTGTGAGCGTATTTTTAATCCGTCCCTCAATAATCGTCCGGTCATTGTTCTCTCGAGTAATGATGGTTGTGCCGTGGCGCGCTCCCAAGAAGCCAAAGACATTGGTATTAAAATGGGTGTGCCGGTATTCCAGATTCAAGACATCATCAAGAAGCATGACGTGCAGGTGTTCTCCAGTAATTTTGCCCTATATGGGGCTATGTCACGTCGTTTTATGACTTTGCTGGGGATGTATGTTGCACCAGGAGAGCAAGAGATTTATTCAGTTGATGAATGCTTCTTGGATCTCACCAGCTATGAGCACTTATTTGATTTAACTGACTATGCTCAAGACATTCGTAAGACCGCTTGGCAGTGGCTCACTTTACCCTGCTGTGTAGGTATTGGCCGCTCAAAAACAGAAGCAAAAATTGCTAATCACCTCGCCAAGAAGAATAAATTTTTTAATGGGGTATGCAATCTGGTCGATATGGACCCTTGCTCAACTGAAGCCATGCTTGCCCAAGTCGACGTTGGCGAGGTTTGGGGTGTGGGTCGTCAGAACTGCAAAAAGCTCAATGCGATGAATATCCGTACCGTTTTGGATTTAGTTCAAGCGCATCCAGCAGAAATTAAAAAGCAGTTCAGCATTCTCATGGAGAAGACCGTACGAGAGTTGAATGGGATCTCATGCATTGATCTAGAAAGTGATGCCCCGGCTAAAAAGCAAATCATCAGTAGCCAATCTTATGGCCAACCCATTTACGACATTGAAAACATCAAATCCTCAGTGCGTTTTTACGTGCAGAGAGCTGTCTCAAGGCTTAGGGATGATATGTCCTTATGCAAAATGATTGGGGTGTTTATTCAAACTGGTCGCTTTGATAAATGTGCAAAATACACACCTTACGTGATTATGCAGCTGCCCGAGCACTCCGATGATGTTTTAGAGATTACCCGCATAGCGATGCAGGCAATTGATGAGGTATTCAAACCCGGCTTTAAGTATAAAAAGGCAGGCATCATCCTGATGGAGATCATACCTAAAACCAAATTCTCCCCTGACCTATTTACAGATTATTCGCTACAGATTAAGCGAGCCAAGCTCTCCGACGCCTTAAATCACATCACCCACAAGTATGGCAAGAACACGCTGTCCTTGGGTTTATGCGGGCGCAAAGATGAGCACTGGCAAATGAATCAAGAACGCAAATCCCCGAATTATTTAACCGAATGGAATGAACTCTTTAGAGTGAGATAAGACTATGCATATTTATAAACTTTCAAATGAACAATTGGCACAGATTTTAATTCCTAAGCGGTTCGTGCCGCCTACTCCTGAAGAATTCAAAGACAAGAATATGGTCTATGTCTTTGACAGTGAGGATAAGTTTGAGCTGACTTATGATGAGCTGGTTGAGATTATTGGTAAGGCTAGACAGGCTGGACCTAGAATGATTCCAGTGTTGGGAACAGTAAACTAAAACAATCGGCAGGAATACGGGTTTTAGAGAAATTGAACAATTGAAGTAGGTCAAAAATGAGAGATGAATTAAAAGAAATTTTTATTCGTGGGTGCAACGAGAAAATTGAGAAAAAAGGAGAAAATGTCGGTCTATCCTTTTATGCTTTCTTCAAGAATAAAAATGATAATCCAGAACTAATAATGGAGGCTGCTCACTGGTGGATTATGAAACACAAATTAGATCACTTCGAGAAAGCAGTTAAAGTTAGGCAACTTGTTTTAGGTGAGTCAAAGTAATAAAAAACAATGATAGAGCGCTTAACTCTATCATGGTTTGATATAGGATATTGATTATTACAATAAAAATTATAAACAAAGTACAATATTAAAATCTTAGTCTTTAGCTAACATAATCTTCAGTTGATATTACTTGAGCATATGCAAATTCAAAAGCGGCCATTAATGTTGCATGGACATGACCAGCAGGTACTTTAACGCCATTAAATTCCAAGTCT